>CAUTMO010000003.1:0-62500 GCA_963539815.1 uncultured Candidatus Saccharibacteria bacterium
GCAGCCGGCGCACCCAAATCGCCCGCCGCAATATTAACCACGTGATAAGAAATCCCAATTTGCTGCCAAAGCGCCTCTTCAACGCTAAGAATTTTCTCATGAATCTCTTTAGATTGCTCAGGCAAACAAAACGCGTACATTTCCAACTTATTAAATTGGTGAACTCGGAACAGGCCACGTGTGTGCTTTCCGTATGTTCCCGCCTCTTTTCGATAGCAAGGACTATATCCAGCGTACAGCAATGGCAAATCTTTTTCGTCCAAAATTTCATCCGCGTGATAGCCGGTTAATGGCATTTCCGCCGTACCAATTAGCGTCAAATCTTCACCGTCAACTACATATTCATTACTACCTTCACCCTTCGGAGTAAAACCTGCGCCTTCAGCTGTTCGCAAATTGACCATGTGCGGCACGGTCATAAATGTGAAGCCCTGCTTTGTTACGTAATCCAAGGCAAATTGAGTGACGGCATTTTCCAGCAAAGCCAAATCACCCTTCAAATAATAAAACTTCGCACCAGCCACCTTAGCGCCACGCTCAAAGTCTACCCAGCCGCGGCTTACGGCGTAATCCAAATGGTCTTTTGCGCCAGTTTTGCAATCGCCATAAACTTTTACTTCAACAGAATCTTCTTCACCGCCCAGAGGCACGTCGTCAAAAGTGATATTCGGGACGTTTTTAAGAATTGCCGCAACTTTTTCCTCGGTCGATTTCAAATAGCTCTCACGCTCTGCCAGCTCAACTTTCAATTGCTTGCCCTGATCAATTAACTCTTGGTCTGGTCGGCCGCCCTTCATCTTCGCTGAAATAACATTGCGTTGTTCGCGCAAAGCTTCGACTTGCTTTTGCAAATCGCGGCGCTCATCGTCTAATTGCAACAATGCCGCAATATCAACTTTATAACCTTTATCGTTTGCCGACTTTTGCACCAAATCGACATTTTCCCTGATGAACTTAATGTCTAACATGTCTCAATTATATAACAACATAGACTATATATAAATAAACCCCGCCGGATTTAACAGACGGGGTTTTAGATAAGTGTAAATGATTTACTTACATAGCTGTGCCAGGTAACGTCGTTGGCCATGGAACGTTGTCGTCTGGAATATAAGATACACTAACGATCGGAGGGAGTGTTGGTGTTGGATTCTGAGCGCTAGCTGCTTCAGCTTGAATCTGTCCAGTAGTTTGAACTATCCAAGTCAAGTACGAATTACCGTATCGACCAGCGGAAGGACCTTGCATTTGATCGCCAGGGTGTAATCCAGACGGCAATGGAGCTCCGCCGCCGTTCCAGCTATACCCCCAGCCCGTAAGAGCTGCGTACAGATAAACAGTATTATTAATTCGTCGAACCTTGACTACGCTGGCTTTCATGGATGTTGAGAGAATCTGAGGAACGCTCCTCCAGCCAGTGTCGCCGTACACAACCTTCCAGCCTGTTTTATCACTACCACTAGCTTTAATCCAGCGAATGGCACCGTTTGTAGCAGCTGTATCGGTATAATACGTGCCAACACTAGCCTTAACATTACCCTCAGGCATACCAGTTCCGCGAATTTCGTACGTATCTTTCCACTCTACGTCACAGTCATTATCAGTTTTCTTACCGAGTACTTGATTTGTTTTGCCACCCGCAGGAAGATTCTTGCCTGTAAATTGTAAACCTAGGTTACTTGTACCATTTCCGGTAATAGTCAATCCGGTTGAGCAAGGCTGAGTGCTATTAGTTACAGAAATTGTAGCATTTTGGCCAGCTGCCCCTGTAGCACCAGTCGCACCAGTAGCTCCCGTGGCTCCTCTAGCTCCTGTAGCACCATTAACTCCATTGCGACCGTCTTTACCATCCTTGCCGTTTTGACCGTTTTGGCCATTAATGCCGTTTCGACCGTCCTTACCGTCCTTGCCATCTTTGCCATCTTGACCATTCTGACCCTTAAGCAGATCAGAATATGCTATGACATTCTTCCATTCTGAGTCGCCAGTGTATCGCCACTGAATATACAAAGAGCCTTTCTGGACTTCAATACTACGACCGTCTTTGCCGCGAAGCTCATCAAGAGATATGATTTTCTTCCAATCGCCGCCTGAATATTGATACTGAATCTCGCCTGAGTCCTGACGAACAGATATAGAATCTATGTCAAAACCGCCACGTGGCATCATCTTACAAAAGATAAAGAACAGCAACAGTATTAATATTATAGTTATAGTGAACAGACTCAAGACAAATGTCTTTGACGCCGGCTTCCTATTGTTTGTTTCTTCCATCAAAAACAACCCCCAAATCGTTTTTTAACTACTTATGCTTTATCATTCTACACGCATTTAATTTAAAAATCAAGCTATTTTTTACTCTTTATTCACAATTTTTTATTAAACGTGAGAAATCACTCCCGCGCCAAGCATGACCAATAAAAGCAAACCCAGGACAAATCGATAAATTATAAACGGTCGGAAATTATTGCTCTGAATAAATTTTAATAACCACGACACAGCCAAATAACCGACACCAAATGAAATTACCGTGGCGATTATGGTTGGAGTCCAGCCAACGCCGCCAGAAATGTGCTTATATTTGGTGACAACTTCCAATAGTCCTGCTGCGACCAGCGCTGGAATGCCCAAGAAGAAACTCAATTTCGTAACCGACACGCGGTCAAATCCACGAAATAGACCGACTGAAATCGTTGCGCCAGAGCGACTAATGCCCGGAATGAGCGATAAGCACTGCCCCGCGCCAATCGCCAGCGTGTCTTTCCAGCTCGTCTCAGTTTCACCACGCTTGTTATTTACCGCACGATTGTCAGCCAGCCACATAACAACGCTCCAACCAATCAACCCGAACGCCACAAACCACAAACTGCGCAGAACCGTTTCAACTTCATGCTTAAATAACAGTCCGACAATCGCAATAGGAATTGAGCCGATAATAATTGCCCAACCATATTTATAATCAAACTTTCGACGCGCCCGTTTCCACCATAAACCGCGCCACCAAGCCTGTAAAATTCGCCAAATGTCGCTCCAGAAATAAATCACTGCCGCCAAAATTGCTCCGATCTGGATTATCGCCGTAAAAGCAACGACACTCGGATCGTCAATTCGCATACCCAACAACTTCTCAGCAATCGTCAAATGTCCAGTCGAAGAAATCGGTAAGAATTCCGTAATTCCCTCAATTACGCCGAGAATAATCGCTTGCCACCAAGTCACGCTTAAAAATTACCTTTCATCCTTCAAGTGTAGCATTAGCGGTAAAATCATTCAAATGTGTGAGCCTAAGATTCGGTATTTTCTGCTTCAATCGAGTTTTGATAGAACAAACCACTAACATTCACGCCCGCAGGAGCATAAATTTTCAAGCCAGTTATCGGCTTATAAAACTTCAGACAACCGTCAAAGAATATCGCGTTGCACTTCTCGGAAACAGACAGCACAATTTTATCGCCATCGCGGCGCACGTTAATTTCTGGTTTATTCGCCCTTGGCAAATCCACAAACTCCGCTTCCACCTTAAATTTGTCAGAATTTATTCGCGAAACATTCCCCACTGGCATATCAATAAAAATTGAATTAGCGTTTGTCGTATCTGGAATATCGATATTTACTTTCTTCGTGAGCTGCTGCGATTCACGTGCATATTCCAAACCAGCGTGCGCGCTAAATATTGCGGCGCTTGCCAAACTCATAAAAACAACGGATGCCGCTACGATCATTGTGATTACAGACATTCGGTTGACCTTCCAGGCGAATATGCCACGCGTTACGATTGCGCCAAATATTACCGTCGCGATTCCGCCAATTGCCAAGGAAGTCCACACTCCCCACGCCCACATTTGCATACCCAAACCGCCGAGCATATCAATCATGGAAACGCCGAGCGCCCCGCCAACAATCAGTCCAAACAGTATCGCTAGCGTCGTAAGTAGCACCACAGCGCCGACAAAATATTGGAAAAATTTCGCAATTGGAGTTTTTCTGGCAGACACAGTTGAACTTCCATCAGCAGAAGTCTCCTTGAGCGCAGCCAAAGTTACTGGCTTTCCGCGCATTCGCAATTTGTCCGACGCGGTTTTTGCTGGCGGCATTGACACCCACATCGCGAGATAAACCAGCACCATCGCACCAAATGTCACGAACGGCGAGATAATTGCAATCAGTCGCACCCACAACGGATTGATATTAAAGTACGCCGCTATTCCCGCACACACGCCGCCAATGACAGCCCCGTCCGTGTCGCGCATCAATTGCTTTTCTGGCTTCTCATTATCATCTGTCAATTCATCAGTTGAGTCCTCGCTATCATCCGAAAAATCGCGCGGTTCGCCCATTTGATTTTTAATCGCCAAAACGTCATCATCGCCAATAACGCCCTCTTTCATCACGCCACGCTCGGCCAAAATCTCAACCATTCGCGCCTCAATTTCCTTCATCGCTTCCGCGTCGGCGTGCATATTTTTCTGAATCGAATTAAGGTATTTTTCTAGCGATTTCTTAGCGTCAATTTCCACACTAAATGCCGTTTTTGCCAGATGAATCCTGGTTATTTCCTTCATTATTTTATTCCTTTCTCTAAGTTATCAAGCGAATTATTTAACATATTTATGCGATCTTTAAGTTCATGAATCAATTGATCGCCGTGATCTGTCAATGAATAATATTTTCGCGGCGGACCTTGCTCGCTTTCCTGCCATTCGTGTTGCAAATATCCGTCTTTCTGCAGCCTATTCAGCAGCGGATAAATCGTACCTTCGACCACTGTTAAATCCGAATCGTTCAATTGCTTAACGATGTCGCCGGCGTACTGCGCTTTATTAGAACAAACCAGTAAAACGCAATAAACCAAAAATCCTTTTCGCAATTGGACCGCCAAGCTTTCCGCATAGCTATCAACGTCCACTTTTACCTTCTTTCGGTATGTTAGAACCCTTAATTTTGCCGTCTTTGATCAGGATTTGATAATCGCATTTCTTGGCCAAGTCAACGTCGTGCGTCACGATAATCAGCGTTGCGCCTTCTTGCTTGTTGTAATTGAACAGCAATTCTTCCACCTTCGCGCCAGTTTCGCTGTCCAAATTTCCCGTAGGTTCGTCCGCAAAAATGATCTGAGGACTACCGACAATTGCCCGCGCAATCGCCAAACGCTGCTTCTGACCACCCGACAAATCCTTCGCACGATTCTTACGTTTCTCATACAAGTCCACTGCCTTCAGCGCCTCATTGATCTTACTTTCCCTCAAGCCCCTTGGCATTTTCACAATTTCCAGTGGCAAACTTACATTATCCGCCACGCTTTCATTGCCCTGAACAAAGAAACTCTGGAAAATAAAACCTATTTTTCTCGCACGGAACTCGTCAACTTGTTTTTGCTTCAATTTCAGAATGTCCTGACCGTCAATAATCACCTCACCTTGCTGTGGTCGATCCAGGCCAGAAATTGCGTGCATTAACGTCGATTTTCCTGAACCAGATTTTCCCAAAATCGCCACGCTCACGCCCGTCGGAATTCGCAAACTCACATCATTTAGCGCCACAAATTGGTTCTTCTTTTTGCCGTAAATTTTCGTCACATTTTTAAGCTCAATCATAACAACTCTCCTATTCCGTCCTTAACGCTTCAATTGGATCTAATTTTGTTGCCTTGCGGCTCGGCAGCCAGCCAGAAAGCACCGCCATAATCATCAGCCCGATTATCAAAAGTCCCATTTGCAGAGGATTAACGACTAATAGATTCGTACCTTGCTCCAACTTCAGTAAACTAGCAATCATAGGATTAAGTAGTGACATCAAACTTGCTAATCCAACACCAATTAAGCCACCAAGAAGTCCAACCCACGCCGCTTCATACCTGAACATTTTACCGATATCGCGACCTCGCATACCCAAAGCTTTCATCAGCCCAATCTGACTAGTTCGCTCCAAAACCGAAATGTACATTGTGTTAATAATCCCAAAAACACTCGCCAAAAGCGCCAAGCCGCCAAACCCAATCAGCGCCATTTGAGCCACATTCACAAAAGTTAAAATAACTTTTTGCGTGTCCTGAATCGAATACGACTCATAATCCTTGCCAAGCTCATTCTTCACTGCCTCAACATTTTTCTCATCATCAACTGACGCAATTACGTAAGAATATTCATTAGGCAAATTTTTAGGGTGACTAAAGTCGTAAATATCCTTAGCGTCGTCCACAGAAACGCGCACAGTCGGCTGGTAAAACAGGATCGTATCCGAAGGTTTATCGACTGCTGCGACTTTCAGAGATATTTCCTTGTCAGCACCCTTGCTTGATGAAGTTCCTTTTTGCAATCCTAGTGTAATCGTTTGCCCAATTGCTGATTTTGCATCACTGAATCCCATTTTTTTCACGTAAGATTCTGAAATAACAACTTCACCCTTTTTCGGCATAAAATCATCCAAACTACCAGCCGCAAGTTCCATTCGGGTTTTATCAAACTTCACAGTTACGCTAGGCACGAATTTCTTGTCGCTTGCCGAACTTTTGACATATAAAACTCCTGACATGGAATAAGCTGGCGTCACTTTTTCCACGTGCGGGATTTTCTGTATTTTTTTCACGTCGTTATCAGTCATCGAATATTTCTCTATCGCCTTAGATTGACTATTTTCCGTATCTTCCGAGTCGCTATATTCCGGAAGATTACTATCAGATCCTGACGAGGTCACTTTTTTATAGACCGAAACGGATTTTTTATCACCAGCCGCGTCAACCAGACTGTTTGTATACATACGGCCACCTTCTCCAGCCATCAGCGCCAATCCAATCGTAAATGCTCCGACTGAAATCGCCAGCGCGGTTAAGATCGTACGACCTTTTGATCGCCCCAAATTTCGACCGGCGCGTTTAATAATGTCAATTCTTTTCACATTAAACTCCTTGTTGATTTATTATACATAGTACTATGTTATACAAGGTACCTTAAATTGTCAAGGTATTTTTGAAAAAATATCTTTTTCATCATAGGACTTGGCGTGTTACACTACAATTGACGGGGATGAACTAGCTTCTATATTTGATCATATTTCACACTCTGAGGAACTTTTTCTCTCTAGAGATCTGGAAGAAATATATAAAAAATATCATCTTTAATACAGAGCGCAAATTCTTATTCGGAATTGGACATTTAAAATCACGCAATCGTCAACAGCTACAATACTATTATTTTCTCTATTCCTCATCATACTCATCTTCAATCTCTTGGTCCAGAATCTCTTCAATCACGTCTTCCAGCGTAATAATTCCCAGCTCCGCCTCATCGTCCATCACCACAAACAAATGATTGCGCGTTTGAATAAATCGACTTAAGACCGTATCCAGGCGCGACCTCTTGTCAATATCGTAAATTTTATCGCGGTACAATTGGCTAATTGGCAACGGCAAATCCTTCCCGACGACATCCTTCACGTATAAAACTCCGACCAATTCCCCGTCAGATTGAACCGGAATTCGCGAATGTCCAGCGTGCTTTATTTGCGCCAAAAGTGTAGCATCCAGCTCGTCATCCAAATCCACAACAAAAACCTCGCTCATCGGCGTAACCAAATCGCCAGCCGTCTTTTTACTAAACTGCAGCGCTCCTGCCGCAATTCGGCTTTCGTCATAATCAACCGGACTATCCGACCTGACGGCGTGCTCGTGAATAATCTCCTCCAGCTCCTGATGAGAATATAATTGCGGCGTTTCCTTACCCAGCCAGCGATTCAACAATTTCGACATCGGCTGAGCAAGCGGCCAAAATAGCACGTAAATCACATCAAGCAACCAAAAGAAATATCGCACAAATCGATATCCACGCTGCGAGAAAATCGCCTGTGGCAAAATCTCGCCAAACATCGTGATAAGAAGCGTCGCAATCAAACCGCCGACTACGCCATTCGTCATGTTGCCAAGTAAAATCGACATCGCGGTATTCACGCCGACGTTACCAAGCAAAATACAGAAAATCAAATAATAGCCGTCTTTTCGATATCGATACACTCGCGCCGCAATTTTGTCGCCCTGCCTGGCTTTTCGCTTCAAGTCATCAGGCCGCGCCATCATTAAACCAATATTCAGACCGGAAAATAGCCCAGAAAGCGCCAATAAAACAGCCGCCGCCAACCATAATAAAATATTAGACATAATTACAACCTCTACTCTGAATCGCAGCTAAAAACATCCTGCCAGAAAATAACTCCAATAAAAAATCCATATCTTTAATTATACCAAACTCTACCAGCCTCCGCCGCCGCCTCCGCCGCCACCAGCGAATCCACCGCCAGACGAACCGCCGGAAGTTGAAGAATAATCACTAGCATGACCAGCCGCCGTCGACAAACTGCTTAGCCCAGACGAAAACGCCACAGCATTGAATGCGCCCCGCCCAACGTACCAATCTGGCGCCTCGCCAACTTGCTCGTAATATTTGCCCATCTGCTTGCTCCAATTTTTCTCTTGCCCAAACAACACGGCGTAAGGCAAAACTCTTTCATATAATTTAACAAGTTGCTTTTCGTCATTCACATCAACAACTACTTTTTCCGTGCCTTCAGGACTTTGTAGAATATTCAATCGCTCAGCTTCAGCCACGCCGATATACATTTTCAATCCTTCCAAATATCGCCTCAAGCTCAAACCATCATCAGTCAGCGACCAACCTCTGGACGCTAAGACGAGCATAATTGACATAACAAGGAGCATCGGCGACAAAAACAAAACAGCCAACACAAGAACTCGCTTAAACCATCCTCTCATTATTCGTCTCACTTCTGGATTTTGCTCGCATAAACCATATTTCCCTCTGGCTAGCGTCTCCAGATTTTTATCATCGTCACGTGTTCGCGTCATGTATTTTATATTATTTTGAAGATTTTTCAGATTTAGGCGTTGACCTGGTTTTGGAATAGATGAACTGTCAAACATATCCTGGATAATTTCAATTTCCTCGGCTTTAAGTTCCTGCAAATCTTTAATAATTTCAATCTCATATTGCGCACCGCTAAACAGCGAAGATTTTTTCACTTCATAAATTTTAATATAATGCCGAACCGCCAGGTCTAATAATTGCGCGACCTTTGGCAAGCCTTTAACCTTGAATGGGTCGTATTTTTTCAAAACATATGTCGACATCAAAACGCTAATATCCTCTGGCGGTAAATATTCCGGTGGAATCGGTTTTAATTCCTTATCTCTGCCAACCAACCGCCTATATCGAATTATTAGAAAAATCACCAAAGGTGTCGCGATTGTATAAGCTAAAATCTGCATCAAATGCCAAATTCCAATCAACTTTTCCATCAGCGTTTCTTGATATCCAGAAAAAGTCCCGCTCTTAAATCCAACCGCCACAGTTACGCCTTGTTGACGACTCAACTTATCTATTTTCGCAGCAATCCGGCTCTCATCTTCGCTCAAGTCGCATTGCGTCGTCGAGCCTCGACTGCCGACATAACAAAAAGCTTTCCCTTGCCTTGCCGCAGCCACAGACTTATCAAGTTTCACAGAAATTTGCACATTTTCCATCGGGACACGCCACTCATCGCCGATCACATCCCAATAGAACTCATCACGCCCCGTATCGCCGTAATTCTTAGTTACATCACGCTGTGTAAACTTAATAATGTAAGTTTTCTCGCCCTCCACGTAAGTGTTTTTATTACCAATTCTCAACTCATCGTCATTCCAGGAATATTCAAGCGGCGTACCATTTTCATCAGTTACAGATTGCAATGAAAAATTCGTCGAGTGATCATCGTACTTCTTAACAAAAACTGGCGCGATTCCCCGATTTTGGTTCGGCGGAAAATTAGCAGTAATTCGCCAAGTAGCTTCCAATTTTGATCGATTATCAGAGTCGCGACTCAGTGAATATTCCGCATCAAATTTTGTGATAGTAAAATTATCCGTCGAGCGTGCCGCAAACGCCGTTTTGCCAGACCCAGCCAGCAATAGCCCGACAGTTAGTAGCCCAAAAAGAAAACGTTTCATGCTTTAATTATAGCAAAATTACAAGTTGACTTGCGGATAAATTGCCCGAGTTGTTTCGTCAATTTCGCTCTTAAGCTGCGGGAACGGCACACCTTCACGCGCTGTAACGCCCTCGAAAATCCAGAATACCCTTTCAGAATATCCCCAACCACAAGCCGGCGGCATTCCATATTCCAACATCTCAACGTAATCAATATCAAGCATCATCGCCTCCTCATCACCAGCGTCACGCATTTGCTGCTGCTCAAGGAAACGATTTAGCTGGTCAATCGGATCGTTCAATTCAGAGAATCCATTGCCCAATTCCGAACCAGCGATCACCGGCTGAAAACGCTCCACCGTCTCTGGATTTTCCGGATTAGTCTTTGACAACGGACTAATAAACTTCGGCGTGTTCACCAACCAAACCGGACCAGCAACATCTTTGCGAATATTCTTCCATAATTTATCAATACTGCGTGGAATAGAGTCAGTTTTTTCAACTTCCAAATTATACTCTTTCAGTTTAGCGGCAACTTCTTCAATTGTCGTGTTATAAACATCGATTCCGTAATGCTTGCGAATAACCTCAGCATAATCCCAAACTTCCCACTCGCCACTCATATCGACGTTGAACTTGCCCAATTGAAATTGCAGAGTACCAAAAGTCTTCTGAAGCACATCTTTATACATCGACTCCATGAAACGCATTCCCTGCTTCCAATCCCAGTAAGCCGCATACCACTCCATGGCGATATGCTCTGGCAGATGCTCGTCCGAGTAATTTTCATTACGAAAACGCGGACCGAGGTCATAAACTTTCTCAAATCCAGCGCCAATCAATCGCTTCAATGGCAATTCGTGGCTAATTCGCAAATAAAACTGCTGATCGCCCAGCGCGTCCATATGCGTCACAAATGGGTTCGCGTCAGCACCGCCAGTAGTGTGCTCCAAAACAGGAACATTAATCTCAATAAATCCATGACTATTCAAATAATCTCGCGTTGCTTGCCAAAACTTACTTCGGCGAATGAATCGCTCGCGAACTTCAGGATTGACATTCATATCAACATAACGTCGACGCAAGCGCTCTTCCTTGTTCTCTAATTTTTCTGGCATTGGTCTTAACGATTTAGTCAACAATCTAAGTTCGCGTACACCAACGGATTTTTCACCTGTTTGCGTGGTGGTCATTACGCCCTTCGCCTCGATAAAATCGCCCGTGTCCAGCAATTTAAGTTGTTTCATTCCAAGCACACCGCGTGCAGCGTCTAATTCCGCCACGTCATCGCGCTGCAGATAAAGCTGCACGTCGCCAGATTGATCGCGTAATTTAATAAACGCCAATTTACCAAAACTGCGAATAGACGCCACACGACCCGCAACAACAACTTCCTTACCAGCTAGCTCGTCATACTTAGACAAAACCTCAGCACAAGTATGAGTTCGTTCTGATTTTGCTGGATATGGTTCAACGCCTAATTGACGTAATGTTTCCAGTTTTCGTAGTCGTTCGTTTCGATAATCTTGTAATGTGGCCATAACAGAGATAATTATAGCACATTATACGCGGTAAATCCCGCCAGACTTAAGATATCGACTTAATAATGTAGGTAATTTCGGCTTTTGGCGTTTTAATCGTCACTTCGTCACCAATTTTCTTACCAATCAATTCTTTACCAATTGGCGACTGATCTGAGATTCGTCCAGCCAACGGATCGGCTTCAACTGGACCAACCACCGTGTAGGATACGGTTCTTTCTGGACACTGCAATTCAACTGTACTGCCCAAACCAACGCTTGAGCTGCCGCTGGATTTAATAATTTCGGCGTTCTGCAGAATATCTTCAATTTCCAAAATTCGCGTTTCCACCAAGCCTTGCTCTTCGCGCGCAGCATCATATTCCGCGTTTTCGCTCAAGTCGCCAAAGTCTCGCGCTGCCGCAATTTTTTCAGCAATTTCGCCACGTCGCCCTTTCAACTCTGCCAACTCTTTTTCTAAATCAGCCTTTCCAGCTTCTGTAATTTGATAAGTTTTTTTCATAAAAATTTCCTCCTCTACTGTATGTAGTGGTATTAGTCTTACGATCTACACTAAATATAGTGTTTTTAATTAGTCTTGATTAAGTCTATCTGAGTATATCAATCGCTATTTATTATGTCAATATAATCAGCTTTACCGGCTCAAGCAAAAATCCATCAATTGCTGATAATCCATTTTTCGCGTTTCGCCAGTTGCTCGTTCCGTCAATTCAAACAAGCCATCGCCGTCAATCGCTCGATCGCCAATCGTTATCCGCCACGGCAAACCCATGAGTTCAGCATCAGCAAATTTCACGCCTGGACGCTCGTCGCGATCATCAAGTAGCGCATCGACGCCGCTACTAGCTAGCTCGTCATAAAACTTGCCCGCCAACTCTTGTCCTTTTTCACCAATTGCAACAATATGAACTTTAAACGGCGCAATATTCTCCGGCCAAACCAAACCTTTATCGTCGGCGAACTTCTCAACAATCACACCCATAACTCGCGTAATTCCAATGCCATAGCTTCCCATATAAGCGTATCGCTCTTTACCTTCGGCGTCGGTAAACACCAACTTCATTTCTTCGGATTTCTGCGTGCCAAAATTAAAGATATTGCCAACTTCAGCAGTTTTCACTTTCTCTAACTCACTACGATCGACGCCGAGCTCCTTAATCGCCTCGTCCAAAACTTCCTCATTAACAGCGATATTTTTACCGCGATGAAGATAAATATAATCCTCACCAGCATCGCAAATCGTCTGAAACTCATGGCTAAACTTCGTAAAAGCGCCGCCAGAAGCAAACGTCACATACGTTTCATCGCCAATTCCAAATCGGTCATAACAACGCTTATACGCCTCGATGACTGAATTGTAATAATCGTCCAAACTCTCCTTGCTGTCGTGAATCGAATACATATCCTTCATCACAAATTCACGACCACGCATAATTCCACTCTTAGCGCGAAGTTCGTTTCGCAATTTATTCTGGAATTGATAAACGCTAATTGGCAAATCTTTGTAGCTCTTTAAGTAATTGCGAAGAAGATCGACAATCGGCTCCTCGTGCGTCCAGCCAAAACCAATGTCCGTGCCGTCTTGCAATTTAGACTTAAACCAAACGTCGACCAATTCATCACTCCAGCGACCAGTTTCTTGCCACAATTCCTTTCGCTGCAAAGTACTCATCACCAATTCCTGGCTATCGACCTTGTCCATTTCCTCGCGAACAATTTTCTTAATATTCTCAAGAACTCTCAAACCCAACGGCAAAAACGAATACACGCCCGCCATCGTTTTATGCACGTAGCCAGCACGAATCAAAAGCTGGGCGTTTCGCGCAACCTCGCCAGCTGGCGCCTGCTTCAAAGTCCTAGTAAAAAGTTGTGTCATTCGCATATTTTTCTCCTTTACATAAATATAAATGGCAATAACGATTCTGTCTGATTAATCGCACCCGTATTGATAAACAAGAAATAAAAAGCTATTCCGTTTTTCATCATATGCATCATAATAGGCACCCAAATTGCGCCAGTATATTCCCTAGTTGCGCACATAACCAGGCTTAAAGTAAATGTATCAACTGCCACCGCCCATTGCAATGGCGAATCTGGACCAACCCAAAGATGTGCCGCGCCAAACGCTATGCTTGTTATGATAATTGATAGCCAAATTGAGAAAGAATTGCGCAACTTACCGTAAAGATATCCGCGATACAAAAGTTCCTCAACAATCGGCGCCAGCACCACCAACACAACAAACGCCATGATAAATTGCCAATGGGTCGCCAGCATACTCTGGCTGAACGGTATAGCTTGCTTTTGTTGCATATCCACCGAGAAAACGCCACTGGCGATGCTCATTGTGACCATCGTTAGTAAAAAGTACGCCACGAAAGCAAACGGAGAAATGAATATTTCTAAAAACGTTGGCCAGTCATTCACGCCCAAATTGCTCAAAGTTGTTCGGCGCTTCTTAACCAAAAACGGAACACCAATCACGACAATTAGCGACAAAATATATACAACAACCGAAAGCACTGTGTTAAAAATAACTGGATTCACAGAATTGAGCGGCACGCCGATTTTTATCAAAGCACCGACCGCCAATGAAACAATAACTTCCACCGCCAAAAATACGCCATAAACCCAAGCTGGAAGCGCCAAGATCAGCCACCATTTGCGGTTTTTTAATTTCTTAGAAGAGCTTTCCAACATCACTGATCGTCACCAAAATTGTTAAGGTTAATAGAATTAACATACCGGTTGCCTGAATATTTTCCTCGCGCTCTTTCGTCAGATCTTTCTTAAATAGACGGAAAATTGTCATCGTGAACCAGCGACCGCCGTCAAGCGCTGGGATTGGTAAAATGTTCATCACCGCCAGCGTCAGAGAGATTAACGCCGCCACGAAAATGATGTACTCAATTCCAGAACTGACAACTGACGGGAATAATACGCCCAGTATGCCAATTGGTCCTGCTACACTCCCGCTGACAGAGGCCAAATCAGCTCTTGCAGATTCTTTTGATTCTGCGGAACCGAATATTTGCCCAATTGATCCGTGCACGGTTTTTACCAATAACACACCAACACCTTTAATCGTTTCGTATGACAATTGCCCAGTAGTCGCCACACCCACAATAGGCGCCGACCACGTGCTATACATTTTCTCCGTCTGCCCCGGAATAACACCCAGATATCCGCTTCCCTTCACGGACTTTTCATCATTCAGCTGGACGTCAACAGCCGACTCTTTGCCGTCACGCTTGTATTTGACGTTGATTTTTTTGCCAGCATTCTCCTTCGTTACAATTGGCAACTTTCCCGCCTCTGTAAGTGGCTGATCATTTATTTGCACCAATTGATCATTGATCTTAAGTCCAGCTTTATCGGCAGGCGAACCTGGCGTAACTTTCGCTATCGCCACTGGCGAACGTCTAACCTCTGTATCAAACGGCAATTGAACTTGGTTCGACAGGATTTTCGGCATGCCAATTATCGCAAGAATCGTGAACAAAACAATTGCAGTTATCCAGTTCATCATAACGCCAGCCAGCAAGATTTTCGTCTTCACCCAAAACGTCGAACCGCCGTACGTGCCCTCGCCTTTTGCAGAATCATATTCACCCTTCAGTCTGACAAATCCACCAAGCGGCAGCCAATTCAGACTAAACGTTACGTCCTCACCCAAGAAACTTCGTTTTACCTTCCATTTTTTTGCGGCAGGCGGAAATCCGACTCCGAATTCCTCAACCTTAACGCCGTTTCTCTTGGCGACAATAGCATGACCTAATTCATGCAAAACCACCAATAAAATGAGAACAAATAGCCCTAAAAGTACTCCCCAAATAATCATTTCCCAAACCGCCTATTCCGATTAGCATATTCCTCTAAAATCAGCGACACGTCATCAACTGTCATGTCTGGCCAATTCTTATCAATAAACATCAACTCACTGTACGCCGAGCGCCACAACATAAAGTTGCTGAGTCGCTGTTCACTAGAAGTTCTAACAATCAAATCGCACGGCGGCACCTCTGGCGCGTATATATTTTGAGCAATCAACTCAGGTGTGATTTCCTCAGCAGAAACTCCGGATTGAACAATTTTTTTAACCGCATCAGCAATCTCCAAATGTCCGCCATAATTTAAGCATAAAACCAATTCTCCATTTTTCAGATCGGCAGTTTTCTCCTCAGCCTCGTCAATCGCTTTGATCAATTGATCCGACAGACCTTCCCTGGACCCAACAACCCTCAAGCGAACCTCGTTTTCAATAAATATCGGAAGATCAGCCTTCAGTATGTTCAATAACAATTTCATCAAATGTCTGACTTCTTCCTCTGACCGTTTCCAGTTTTCCGTACTAAAAACGTAAGCACTCGCGTATTTCACGCCCCGATGAAGAACCTCTAGCGCCACGTCTTTTAGTGCGTTATATCCCGCCAGATGTCCTTCGTATGCCGGCAGACCGTGCTGCTTTGCCCACCGCCGATTTCCATCAACAATAAACCCGATATGCCGCGGCAAACTCGCATTTTCACTCATTATCCGCCCTCCATTCATCAATTAATTTCACATCTTGAACATCTTTTTCGCGACTGCGCCATTTTTTCCATCGAGATAAAAACTCTAAATTGACGAACCTCACGCCATCATATTCCACCGCATAATCAAGCAAATCATCATAGCCAACAGCCTGCCCATCAAAAACCCAGCCGTCCCAAACTTCAGCCGAACCATCATCTTTTACAAAATAAAAACGCTGATTGTCGTCAAACTTTTTAATCCAATCGCCACTTTCCTCAGAGAGCTTTTTCATCAAATCAGAACTCGCCGCAAGATCAATATCACTAGCTGGACGAATCCCCAATTGATCCAAAATTCCGCTACCAATAACAATAATTTGATCCAACGGCAAATCCAATGCCTTCACTTTATTGGCAAAAGTTTCGCTCATTAAACTGTTAAGACGTCCTTTTCTTTCGCCTTAAATGCCTCGTCAATTTGCGTCTGCATCTTACCCATTAAGCCGTCAATTTCTTTCTCTACGCGCTTCAAATCGTCTTCGCTCAGCTCTTTATTATCCTTCATTCGCTTAGCGTCCTTTAATGCATCCTGACGAATATTACGCATCGCAATTCGAGCCTCCTCAACCTTTTCGCTAACCTGTTTTACCAATTGATGGCGACGCTCTTCAGTCAAAGCTGGAACTGGAACGCGAACCACTCGTCCGTCGTCAGACGGATTAAAACCTAGACTTTGATTGTCGCGAATCGCAGAAGAAATTGCTGTAATATTACTCGGGTCAAATGGCGTAACTAACAACATTTGTGCCTCTGGAGCGGTTACGTTTGCAACCTGATTAAGCGGCATTTTTGAGCCGTAAGCCTCAACCATAATGCCGTCGAGTATTCCAGCGTGCGCCCTGCCTGTTCGCACCTTCTTCAATTCATCTTGAAAAAAGCTAAACGCTGCATTCATTTTTTCTTCATAAGGGTTTGTGTCGAACATATTTCCTCCAATTTATCTATCCGTTATTATATCAAACTTCAAGCGTCTTGTCTGCTAATTTCGCCTTACGCCCCGTGCTATAATAACAGAGTGATTTCTAAGATTAAGCTATACAATTTCCGGTCTTATCATCTGCACGAAGCGACTTTTAGCAATTCTGGTACGGTAATTGTTGGACCAAATGGCACCGGCAAGACGAATCTGCTCGAGGCGGTTTATGTGGCGCTGCGCGGCAGTAGTTTTCGTGGCAGCCTTAGCGATTGTATGACGCTGAACGCTCCGCAAACAATTGTTCACCTAGAGGGAGATTTCGGCGAGCGGCGTATTAAGCTTGATTCAATTTCCGGAAAAATCAACAAAGAATTCATCATCAATGACAATAAATCAAAGGTCTTAACCAGAAAAAACCGCTTGCCTGTCGTTTTGTTTGAGCCAAGCGAACTAAGATTAATTTCCTCTTCGCCGTCCCGACGACGCGACTTTCTGGATGGCTTAATTGCCCGACTTGACCCCAAATACGACACGGATTTAAGAGCTTTCAATCGCACTCTTTTACAACGCAACGAACTCTTAAAATCCCACCAAGAAGACTCATCAATTTGGCGCGACAACCTGTTTGCTTGGGATATAAAATTTGTCCAATACGCAACCAACATTGCCCAAAAACGAGCCAAATTTCTCCAGATAAACGAGCCTCGCATAAAAAATTTATACGAATCTTTGGCGGGAAAAGACACGCAATTATCAATCGAATATGGTGCTATTGTACCTCTGGAAAATTACGACCAAGCTCTACTCAATCGCTTAGGAAAATCCCGCGAATATGAAATGGCTACAGGCTTCACTTCTGCCGGTCCGCACCGTGAAGATTTCACAATTTTTCTCCATAATCAGCCCGCCATTAAAGTTGCTTCACGCGGTGAAATGCGAACCATTATGCTGGCGTTCAAATTATTAGAGCTAGAACTTCAAACAGAAGTTAGCCAATCTCGACCGCTAATTCTACTGGACGACGTTTTCTCGGAACTAGACGCCACTCGCGAAAAACTTCTTCAGGAAACGATCCAAAATCATCAATTCATCGTCACCACGACAGATGCGCGCCACCAAAAAGACGGCTGCTCAATAATTTCCACACAATAAAAAATCGGCCACATTATTACAGCCGATTTCTTTCCTGGGGCAATTTTCTAAACTAGGAATTATTCGCTGACGCCCAGCTCGATTCGCTTAAACTGACGAACCACGATGTTCTCACCTAATTTCGCAATTGCTTCCTTAATGTGCTGCTCAACAGTCTTAGAGTCGTCCAAAATGTACGCCTGGCTCATAAGAACCTGTTCAGCAAAATGTTTCTTCAATTGACCTTCAACGATCTTTTCGCGCATTTCTTCAGGCTTGCTTGCCAAAGATTCGCTCGCCATAAGCTCAGCTTTAACGCGCTCCATTTCCTCTGCTGGAATGTCAGCTTCAGAAACATACTTTGGGCTCATCGCTGCAATTTGCATAGCAACTTCGTGCGCCAACGTCTTAAAGTCATCAAGTCGAGCCACAAAATCAGTTTCGCAGTTTACCTCAACGATAACGCCGATTCGACCAGAGTGAACATAACCTTCGATCAAACCTTCACGAGCTTCACGATCACCCTTCTTTTCAGCTTTCGTCAAGCCTTTTTTGCGCATAGCTTCCAAAGCTTTATCGAAATCGCCCTCAGCTTCAACCAAAGCTTTCTTAGCGTCAGTCAAGCCTACGCCGGTCAATTCGCGCAATTTTTTAATATCATCAACAGAAACGCCCATCCTATTTCTCCTCTTTTTTAGCTGGTTTTTCTTCAGCCTTTACACTACCCGCACCTTCAGCAACAGCTGCGGTGAAGTAGTCTAATAGCAATTGAATGCCCTTAACAGCGTCGTCATTACCTGGAATTACATAATCAATTCCTGTTGGGTTAACGTTGGTGTCAACAATTGCAAATACTGGCACGCCCAAAGTTTGAGCCTCGCGAACTGCATTTGCGTCGGTCAATGCGTCAACTACAACAACAGCGCCTGGCTTGCCCATCAAATCCTTGATACCGCCATATTTCATATTCAAGCTGTCGATTTCCTCTTGGAAACGCTGCACCTCAAGCTTGTTATAACGCTTTTCCAAGTCGCCTGAAGCCATTCGCTTTTCAAGATTCTTCAGCTTCTTAATTTGCTGAGCAATAGTTGAACCGTTAGTCAACATACCACCAATCCAGCGCTCAACTACGTATGGCTGGTTGATTTTTTCAGCTGCTTCACGAACAACGTCTTTGGCTTGTTTTTTGGTGCCAACAAACAGAACCTTACGGCCTGATGCGGCGATTTTTGTCAATTCCGGCAAAGCCTTATCCAAAGCTTCAACGGTCTTAGTCAAGTCAATAATGTGACTATCCTGACGCTTACTGTGAATATATGGCGCCATCTTTGGGTGCCAGCGGCTGGTTTTGTGTCCAAAATGAACACCCGACTCCAGCAAAGCCTTAATGTCTACCTTTACAGACATCCTTTTCTCCTTTTGCCTCATCCGCCCACGATTTGGAGTGTGAAGCGGATTGTGTCATTAAAATTAGTTACCTGGCAATTATACCACTATTCTTCATCAGGAGCAACTACCTCTTGACGAGACGCGATGAACTTTTCCATCTCTTGATCAAGCTCAATTGCTTCCTTGCTCGAAGAAGAAATCTTCTGAATCTCATACCACTCTCCTCTTGGCTCTACAACTTGCATTTCAACAGATTGACCACTCTCTTCTGTCGAATCCTTGCGGCGCACCTCTGCGCGAACTACATCGCCACCTGCCCGAGCGAACTCAAAATAAGTAATCGAGCTATCATCCACAAAAGCACCATACGAACAATTCTCTCCCCACGCCAAATCCTTTGCAGTCATATCCGGCGCCGGTTCATCAATTAGATTTGCCGACAACTTAAACAATAAGACTGATCCAGCCCTTACTCCGTCTTTCCTGAAGCTAGCATCCTTATAGACATCAAATGCCACGGCTGAAGTGCTCACTTCCACTGGTATAATATTAGAAGAATCAACAATACTCTCATGAGGTTTAAATAGCTTCGCGCTAATAGGGCCTCTACCTAGCAATCTAGGATATAGTTCCAGATCAAGACTTACACTAAGCATACTACCAAGCCGTGATAACGAATCCTGATTAACCAGAGTATTTATATTACTTTCTTCATAGCCATCAGGCTGATCCAGTATCTCGCTGATAGCCTGTATCTTTCTTTTTTCTTCACCGCGCCGAAACGCCTCATTCGCCAAGATGTCTAAATTATGATTATTCCAAAGTGTAGGTTGCCTTCCCTTGTCCATATTATATAACTCCTTAATTTTCCTAATTATCAGAACCAGTTATACTCTCTCTCTCTTGATTTGTCAAGTATTTCATCATATTTTTGACAATTTGCAAACGACATGATTGCAATGTAGATTCGTGCTGCTGGTGATATTTGCATTACTCCGTTTTTTCTGTTAAAATACCAAGGTTATGAAAAGCAGTATTCACCCACAGAACTATCGCCCTGTCGTATTTAGCGACGAACAAGCGGGCTTCGCGTTCTTGACTCAGTCAACAGCGCAAACAACCGAAACTATCAAATGGGAAGACGGCAACGAATATCCATTAGTTAAGGTTCATATTTCATCAGCTTCACACCCATTCTTTACTGGTGAAGAAAAGATTATCGACACCGAAGGTCGTGTTGATCGCTTTAAGGCTCGTCAAGCAGCTGCTGAAGCTCGCCGAGCAGCTTTGGCAAACAAAGCAAAGAAAGCCAACGCCAAAAAAGCAACTAAAACTGATTCTCCAAAATCAGACAAAAAGACTAAATAATCTAACAAATTAGTCCGACAATTCAAAAACCGCTCAATCACTGGGCGGTTTTATTTTACGCTAGTTCAATCTGACAACACTTATCTCGCGACATAATATTTCACGGTCTCCCCGCATCTTTGCAGCACATAAGCGGTGAGCGCCGTCACCTTGTAGAGCCAAAAATACTCCGCCATCAGAATCCACGACAATATCTACTTTGCGTATTGAAGGGCTAGTCTTCGGATCCATTTCTGTGTATTGTCTAATAATATCGCGGCTACTTTTTCCACCTTTCGATTCCGACACTCGCCCTTCTTGCCAATCTTTAATCATCGGTGCTGCCACAAATAATTCAACTGGCAACGGAATATCAGATCCCGGAATCGCGCTCACTTCAGGCCACTTACCCTTATATATAGATATTTTTGTTTCACTGGCAATATTACCTTTAATTGATTCATTCAAATCACGTAGTGGAACTGGCTTCGCTATTGGATGAGCGTCAATCTTAAATAAACTCTTCACAATCAAATCAACTCTCTGATCGTTTGCTGGGATATCCTCTGGAAGGTCTTTAATACATTGCGCCAGCTCAGATGACTTTCCAACGCCAGGAAGCGCCAACTTATCAGTATTTTCGTAAGCCAAATCACGCGAATCAATCTTGCATTCTCTCATTATCACCATATAATACAATACTAGAAAGCATTTGTCAATGTATGATATAATTTTATAGATATGGCGAAGATTTCTTTAGATATGGATTCTCTGAAAAATGAACGAGCTGATTTAAGCAATTTTTTAGCGCAACCTGACGCTTACAGCTCACCAGATTTTACGGTAAAAAACAAACGATTTTCAGAATTAGAGACGCTTATCTCCAAAGGCGAAGAGCGAGAAAACCTGGAAAAAAACTTGGTAGAGGCCAAAAAATTAGCTAACGAAGGCGGTGAATTGGCCGCTCTGGCGAAACTTGAAATTACTGAAACCGAAGCTCGATTGACCGAATTAGAAGAAGAATTATTCATCCTTCTCACCCCAAAAGACTCCAACGATGAGAAGAATATCATCATGGAAATCCGAGCTGGCGCTGGTGGCGACGAAGCATCCCTGTTTGCGGCGGAACTGTACCGCATGTATCTACGTTGGTGTGAATCTAACGGCTATAAAGTGGAATTAATTAGCGAATCAGCCAATGATTCTGGCGGCTATAAAGAAGTTATTTTTATGATCAAGGGCGATGCGCCATACTCTAAATTGAAATTCGAAGGTGGCGTACACCGAGTTCAGCGAGTTCCAGTCACTGAAAGCCAAGGTCGCGTCCATACTTCAACTGTAACGGTGGCAGTTTTGCCAGAAGCAGAAGAGGCTGACATTGAGATAAACCCGAACGATTTGCGAGTTGACATTTACCGTTCCAGCGGACACGGTGGACAGAGTGTGAACACCACAGACTCGGCGGTGCGAATCACCCACTTGCCGACTGGAATGATAGTTACAAACCAGGATGAAAAGTCGCAAATTAAAAACCGCGAAAAAGCCATGAGCGTGCTTCGTTCACGATTGTTACAGATGAAAATTGACGAGGAAAACGCCAAATTAAGCGCCGAGCGACGCTCGTTGGTTGGAACTGGCGACCGCTCGGAAAAAATCCGAACATATAACTTCCCGCAAGACCGAATCACCGACCACCGCATTCACTACAGCCGCAGCAATATCCCCGCTGCAATGAACGGGGATATCGACGATTTGATTGAAAATCTACAGAGATATGAGCGCGAGTTGAAAGCTCAGAATGCTAGTAACTAGTACGGCTTACGCGGCTCAGCAGACTCCAATAGTTTTGCTAGCTTATGTATCTCTTCCACGCCAACAGGCTGACGATTCAGCCCCATTTGTTGCTCTAATTTATCATTCTCTATTTCATCGTTACACCTATCAACCATATGCATTATGATGATAACTTCGGAGCGCAGTACTCTCTTTAACTCTCTCGACCGCTTAGCAATATTGTCATCGTACCTCAAAACCTGATCATCTTCTATATAATAATCATGCGTCTCTTTACTTCCCTCATCCAACTCCGTAATTGATATGGATCGTTCTTTATCTCCATTATCAAGCAGAGCGGATTCCACACTGACCAATATATAAGATCCGTCTTTTTGAGGAATTTCTAATAAAACTTGCGATTCTACCCGATCCATCGATTCAGTATGATCGTAAGTTTTCGCATCTCCCGCGAATCTAAGCAATGTCAGCTGAACCAGATCATCAAATTCCTTTGCCGCCCGCAACTTTTCTTCGGTCGTCAGTTCAAGATTAAATCCTTCTGCAAACTCCATTTGTTTTGCGGCTTCACTACTATGCGTATTATTTGGCAATTCCATTATATATTCATCTCTTTCGCTAATGATATGAAGCCTATAATACTCTCTCTCTCTCTTGATTTATCAATACTTTTTACCATTTTTCTCAGTTTTTGCAAGCGTTTTACTTTTTACATTCCATAGATATATGTTATAATTAGCCACATGATTATCTCTGAATGGCTAAAAATTGCCACAAAATCCTTAAAAATAGCAAACATCCCGTCCGCCAGATTAGACGCCGAATTGATATTAGCCAACACTTTACGAAAAAACCGCACTTACCTACACGCCCATCTGGACGAAGAAATTGACCCCAGAAGATTTGACATCGCAAATGCCAGATTAGATCTGAGATTAGACCGCGTACCAATAGCCTACATTCTGGGCTATAAAGAATTTTACGGCCGCAAATTCACCGTATCTCCTTCCGTTTTAATTCCCCGCCCTGAATCCGAAGATCTAATTTCATTGTTCTTAGAACTGACCGCCAGTGAAATTGTCGAAAAAGTTTTAATTGACGTTGGTACAGGGTCTGGCTGTCTGGGAATTACTGCCAAATTAGAGAGAAACAACTTGTCGGTGATCTTATCCGATATTAGCAAGCCAGCCTTAAACATTGCAGAAAAAAATGCGAATGCCTTAAATGTGGACGTCCATATTCAACAGCAATCATTGCTTAATGGTCAACTCAAACCAGTCGACTACATTTTTGCCAATTTGCCTTACGTTGACAAAAATTGGGACGTATCTCCAGAACTTCAATACGAACCAGAAATTGCGCTTTTCGCCGAAGACGAAGGGCTGAAATTGATATTGCAATTGATCTCACAAGCACCACGATGCCTCACCTCAGAAGGTTTATTGTTTATCGAGGCGGATCCTCAGCAGCACAATAGAATAATTGACGAAGCCGTGAAAAATGGTTTTGTAAAAGAGAGAGTTCTCAATTACATCCTAGTCCTGCGTTTCACTGGCGCCCAAGATTAAATTACTACCGAATTCAAGAACACTAACATCACTAAGATAATTACGATCGTAAGAATCACCGGAGCTGATATGTCTGAAAATCGAATGGCTTTGTGCTTGTTGTAAGATTGGTAAGCTTTACTGGCTACAAGCGAGAATAGCAATAAGATTATTGTAACCTGTGAAACGCCGCCAAATAATGACTTTCCGTAACTGTAAGTCCAGTAATATGACAACCAACCCAGCTCAGCAAAGACGAGTCCCCAGATTGCCGAAAGTAAAACCGTTTGTTCTTCGTCATAACTGTGTAGGAAATGACGCGCAGAACTATAGCCAATCAAGAACATCAGAATAACAACTACAGAAACTGGCCACTCGTACGACACCACCATCAGAGCAGTTACACCGACGAAAATAGCAATCAGCGACTGCATAGCAACCTGCCAGCGCTTAGACATCGGCTTAATCACAACTAACCAAATTGCATATAATATCGCCAATGCTACGCGGAAATAAAACACTGACGTAGGTAGATACATCAGACCAACAACACCAATTCCGACCGTTAAGTCAACCAAGTTAGCCTGAATATTTGCCCACCAAAAACGCGGACGAACAGCAATTATGCGCCATTTACTCAGCACGACAAGTGCTAATGCTGGAAACGGGGTCTGAAATGCTTGAGCAATAACAAGCAATGCAACCGCCAAGCCAATATTTAAGACATAATAAACTAACTCGCTCCAAAACGTTCTTCGTTTAACAGTTTTCAGTAACTCCATAACTTACTCTATTATACCAAATTATGAGCCAGTTCCCACAACAACGATGAATTGTGCGTCAACATTCAAATTATACTTCGAGGAATCTGATAAAACCGAGCCGTACAACTCCTTAAATTTATCTTTCGTGGCGGTTTTTTCTTTACCAGCTGACAATTGATAAACTTGAGTCTTCCCTATTTTCTCACCACCTGGAGCATTGCCGACATGAACAACTTTCATTCCTAATTCTGTCAATTTGTCCGCCTCTTTCTGCGCTGCGCCAGCCACGCCGGAACCGTTCAAGACAGCAACTGTGGCTTTTTCCTTAGATAACGGCGTTGCGTAAATCTCAGACTTTATGTAAGCACGAATGTCGTCATAATCATATAATCCCGCAGCCGGCTGGACTATACTTGCGCCACCCGCCGTGCCAGTAGTCATAAGTACATTGTTTTCCTCTACAAAACTCAATCTGTGAATATCAGATTCTTTTATCTCTGAGCCAAGGTTCATAATTGTGCGAATTTCTTTCGTGTCAATGTTTGTGCGCAAGTTTTTGCCCATAGCATCCATCAGAGACGTCACCTTGCCAAAGTCAGTCAACGTTCCCGTGGAAGTAGCTTTGTTTTTCAGAGCCATAAGTACCAATTGCTGGTTTTTCTCTCGGTCAAAGTTGGATTGTTCCAATCCGTAAGTTGGCGCCACCAAACCACGCGCCCGAGAGAACCACATCGCCTTTTCGCCGTCCATTTCGTGCTTGCCGTTAGTTAATTGCATATAGTGACCTGTTGGGCATCGTTCACGACGTTGCTGATAGTTCAATTCCTTCGCTCGACACATCCAATCCATACTTGGGTCAAGGATTCCCCGCGGATCACGACTCTGTACGTCAACAGTAACTCCGCCGACCGCATTGACAGCATCACGAATCACCGCAGTATTAATATGCGCCACGTATTGAATATCCATACCGAATATATCGCCGATGAATTTCTTAGTTTTATCCATTCGTTCGGCTTCTGCCTGCGCACTATCGCCATTATTCACGCAGCCAAAATATTCATTGATTTTACCAGCGTAGCCAGAATTACACGCCATACCAAATTTTACATACAAGTCACGCGGAATGCTAAACATATACGCATCCTTCTTTGTCTGATTGACGCTAAGAATCATCATCGAGTCGGTCAATGTCGCACCTGGATGGTCCGGATCGTCATCTGTTGTACCTAAAATCAGCACATTACTTCGACCATAAGCATCCTCTTTCAGTTTCTGCTGCGAAAATAGTCCTAAGATTCCGCCATTATGGAACACCGAGTTCATCGTCTGCCATAATTTTAATAGCAGCCAGCCCGCCACAATTGCAATAATAATTCCGATAATCGCAAGAATAATCCTGGTAATTAACTTTTTCTTACGCTTCTGTTTGCGCTCCTGCCGATGAGAAGGCTTGGTGTTTTCATCAATTGCCGCCAACGATTCGCTAATATTCTGCTTTAATTTATTAGCAGAAGTTGGTTGCTGAATATTCCTTGTCGCATTATTCGACACTTGTGGACTATCTTCGTTACTACGAGGATGCCCGAGCGTAGTCGTTTTTTTGCTAGTAATTTCCCCCAACGAAGTTCGCTGTGGTCGCTTGGCGACAAATCCGTCCATCGACTGTTTGCGTGGTTTCATATCTATTGATTATAACACACAAAACGCTTATAATTGAAACAATGGACGCTACTTTTATGGATCGTCATCCAAAATTACAAGATGGCCTGGGAATGGTCATTTTCGTTGTTGGCGTGGTGATCGGTACACTTTTATTGAACACTTTTGTATTTCAAACTTTCAATGTTGAAGGCGCCAGTATGGAAACGACGATGTACACCGGCGATCGTCTGATCGTCAATCGATTGCCTGTCACTGGTTCAAAATTGCAGAATAAAAATTACATCCCAAAGCGCGGACAAGTAATTGTGTTTAAGAATCCGAATTTTAACGCCTCGACAGGCAAAGACGAGTACATTGTTAAGCGCGTAATTGCCTTTGCTGGTGAGCGAGTTACTGTGAAAAACGGCACCGTAACTGTTTACAACACAGAAAATCCCGACGGGTTTAACCCTGACACCTCAGTCAATAAAAATGAACCAGGACAGCCTACTTCTGGAGATGTCGATACGACCGTACCGGAAGGTACGATATTCGTTATGGGTGATCACCGCCAAGGAAGCTATTCTTGCGACTCCCGAAACTGCATGGGGCCAATCCCCCTTTATGACATCGTCGGACCAGTCAGTCTACGAATATTCCCGTTCAATAAAATTCGCTCGTTCTAATAAAAATTATTTTTCGAGTAATTCTCTTATTCGTTCAAATTCAAGATTATCCTTAAACTTGATACTAATCTGACCGGCTCCACGACCGTTTGTACGGATCTTTACCCCTGTTCCAAATCGCTTTGAAAGACTTTCAATAGCATCTGCGTGAGGCATATCTGCTGGGCGGCGTTTGTTCTCGATTGGACTAGCCTTCGCCTGCTTCCATAACGTCACCACTTGTTCAATTCGTCGCGCTGACCACTCCTCGCGAATAGCTCGCTCCATAATATCTTCCGCGGCGTCATCAGGCAAACCGATTAGAGGCCTTGCTTGCCCTTCATTTAATCGCCCCTCAAACAACGCCTGCTGCACAGACTTCGGCAATTTCAGTAGCCTCAACGTATTACTGACCGCACTTATAGATTTGCCGCCCAAACGCTTGCCAATTTCCTCCAGCGTCATATTGAATTGATCGCGCAATTTTTGATAAGCAGTCGCAGTTTCAAGCGCATTCAAATCATGTCGTTGCAAGTTTTCAATCAAAGAGACCTCCAGGCGATTTTGATCGCTCATACTCCTGACGATACACGGCACCTCTGTTAAATTCGCCCTATTCGCCGCACGCCAGCGTCGCTCGCCCGCCACTATCAGATATTTATCGCCTTTTGGCGTCACAACAATCGGCTGAACCACGCCGTGCTCGCGCACCGATTCCGTCAACTCATTCAAAGCATTCTCATCAAAAAAACGACGCGGCTGATCTGGATCTGGGACAACTTGATCAATAGCAATATCTCTCAAATGAGAAACTTTCACGTCCTGTTGCGCTGTCGGATCGAACGTTTCATCGATCAAATTGGTTGGAATCAATGACCCAAAACCTCTACCTAAACCTTTTTTCATCGTTCCACCCTCTCTATAATTTCTTTCGTTAGCGCCTTATAAGCCCGAGAACCTTTTGAAAAACGATCATACGCACCAACTGGCGCGCCATGACTAGGGGCTTCAGCCAAGCGAATGTTTCTCGGAATGCTATTCTTGAAAATCTTATCTGGAAAATACTTTTTAACCTCAGCATGAACCTGCCCAGATAATGTAGTCCTGGAGTCCATCATCGTCAATAAAACGCCCAATAATTCCAGAGGCGGGTTAAGCCCCTTCTTTATCAATTTCATACTTTCCAAAAGCTGCCCCAATCCTTCCAATGCGTAAAATTCTGCCTGAACTGGAAGCAATACGTAATTAGCGGCAATCATACCGTTGACCGTCAACAAACTCAAGCTCGGTGGACTGTCAATAATAATATAGTCGTAATCCGTCGCCTTCTGTAAAGCCTCTCGTAAGCGGACAAACCTTCCCTGCGCCTGCGCCAATTCCACTTCCGTATTCGCCAAATGAGGTGTAGCTGGAGCGATTGATAAGTTTTTATATTCCGTTGGCAATATGATATTCGATAGGTCAATTTGTCGCATAATCACCTCTGATATTGTTGCGCCCAAATTTTGCTTATCTATTCCAAGTCCACTGGTGGCATTGCCTTGTGGGTCAAAATCCACCAACAATGTTTTCTTGCCAGCTTTTGCCAAAAAATATGCCACATTAATTGACGTCGTTGTTTTGCCGACGCCACCTTTTTGATTTGTCACCGCAATGATTTTTGTCATTCGTTCCCCTTTTTACCTGCCTTAATTATAGCATGAGCAGAACATAAATAACAGACATCAAAAAAACCGCTTCCTTTGCGAAAGCGGCTCTTCAGGTTATTTGATTGACGTAATTTCAATCTTCGTGTACTTCTGGCGATGACCAGTTTCTTTGTGTACACGCTTCTTGCTCTTGTAGCGGATAACGCGAAGCTTGTCGCCCTTAACTTCCGCTTCTACGACCTTAGCTTTAACGCTAGAGCCTTTTACAGTTGGCGTACCAACCTTGATTTTATCACCATCAATCACTAAAAGTGCGTCGAGAGTGAGTTCTTTTGTGCCTTCAGGGAGGAGATCCACCAAGAGGGACTCTTTTTCGCTGACAAGATATTGTTTGCCAGAGATTTTTACGACTGCTTTCATTTCTTTCCTTAATTATTATGAATTAACTCTAATAATTCTATCAAAAACTAGCAATAAAATCAAGTACACGTCAGTAGCAATTACTTATAAAGTGATGCCTGACCAAAAGGTCCAGTATACAACCTACTATCTTCATGTTCAGACGACAGCAGGCTTTCTAAATACGCAATGACATCTTCTGGATTTGACTGGGATTTACCTTCGGGCAGATATGGAATATAGCCATTAATCATAAAGCCGCCGCGCGCTCTTGCGACATCTCGAGATTCAGAAACGATACCGTAATTATTCTCCCAGCCATCATCGTATTCCTCGTGAAATATGGAGCCTACAATTCGAGCCGTCCTGCCATTTCCATCCTGAAATGGATGAAGCAGCACAATACCAAGTGCAGCCACATCACCAAGCCGCTCCGGATTAACATTATCAGGAGATTCTTTTATCAATCTCATCAATTCGCTCATCACCTCGTAGCGATACTCAACAGGTATAGTTTCCTTGTCGCCTATTTTCATAACGCCATCTTCTAAAATCAATGAATCAGCAGACCCCTGAACTCCCCTATTAATATTATCGATAAGCCCAGCAAAATCATCAAGGCTAACATTCTTAAATTGATCCGCCCTCTCCTTTGGCGTAGAGCCATCAATACCAGCCTCAGCTACAAGGTTCTTAAGACCCTCCGCAGACAACACTTCGCCAAGATTCTTAATTTCGGCTCCGTTCATAGTTGTTTGTTTTGGATGTTTTTCCATGTACGAACCATACGATAGCACAAAAAATCGATATAGTCAAGTTAGCACGTAGCGTTTTTCGCCATAGCGTTATTCGCCTTCAGCCAACCGCTTGGTGAGCCGCATTCCATATATTCACCCTTAGCTTCACCAACAACAATCACGCCACCGCCATCGATGTACGCATTAATCGCGTCCGTTAGCTCAAACTCGCCCCTCTTAGGGTTCGCCGGCAAAGTTCGCGCCAACTCGAAAATCTCTTTGTTCAAGACGTAAAAACTTGAATTGCTGAGGTTACTTGGAGCTTCTTCCAATTTTGGCTTTTCAATTATTCGCACAAAATTGCCCTGATCGTCAGTTTCAATAATCCCTGTTTGCGGAATAAATTCCTCTTCGACAGGATTTCCCAATAGCCCAGCCGACAATCCACGTGATTCCACCAACTCCGCCAAATCAGCTGCATTTGAGCCGCCGTCGCCGCGGCAAAAGAATTGATCACCCATAATCACAAAGGCCGACTCGCCCTGTTCAATAAATTCACTCGCCAAACCAACTGGGATGCTTGTGCCGTAACCACCAGTTCCCGGCTGAGTTAAAAAATGTATTCGGACGTCGCGAAGTGGCGCCACCAGAGGAAGCTTATCCTGTTTGCCCGCTCGACGTAAATAATCGTTCAATTGAATATTCGAACGATAATAGCTCTGCACCTGTGTGCTCTGTTCACCCACCACAAAGTAAATATCCTTTACGCCCGCTCGTACAACATCTTGTACAATATAATCAATCACTGGACGAGTACCGACCGGCAACATACACTTTTCGATAGATTTGGTAATAGGTAGCATTCGCGTACCCCAACCAGCGACCGGAATAATGGCTTTAGTAATCATAGCACCTCCTACATTTTCAGCTCTTTGTGAGAGTAATTATACATCATTAATCATCAAAGTTGCCATCCGCACGAGACCAAAATTTACGAATGTCTTCTATTTCGTCAACGTCTAGCCGAATTGCCTGCGGCTCCCGTTGTTCTTTAATAATTTCTTCAGCAAGCCCATCCGCCAGCGGATCAATTGGCAAAAATCCTACTTTACTACCGAATAATTTGTTGAATAAATTTTGCATAACTTTTTTATTTTTATCAATTAATAATGATATATTAGCATAAGTACGATTAAAAGTCAATAGAATATCCTCCCCGCTAAGAGGAGGATATTCTCATTTCATTTACCGCCATTTACGCTTTTTTCAGGGAAATTTCTACCAATTTACCCTCGATTTTGACGTCATATTTTTCCGATTCATCGACTGCAGAATTTAATTCCACAGCAAGGGTTTCAGCTTTAATGACGTCAGCAAAAGCATCAATAGCTTGAGATATTTCAGAATCGTCACTGGAGATACTCAGTACAATTCGATCATCTATCTGCAGACCAGCCTGCTTGCGTGCGCTTTGGACGTGGCGAACGATTTCGCGCATCAAACCTTCACGCTTTAATTCAGGAGTGATTGTTAAGTCATAAACAACACTCGGTTGCGCCGACTCAGACTCTGACTCTGTAACAATTTCAACCGATTTCACGTTCAATTCATCTTTAGCGATATCAATCAAGAACTGCGCAACTTCCGCTGGCGTATCCTGAGAAATAGTGTTGACAAGTTTCACAGACGCCAACGGCTGACGCACTTTAATTCCCTCTGATGCGCGCTTCGACAAGCCGTCATTCACCGCAGTACGCAGTGCATTCATGTCGCGTAGCATTGAATTATCTATTTCACCAGCCGGCAACCAATCTTTAAGATGAATCGACTCGTTATCGCCCGTCAAATTATGGTACAATTCTTCCGCTAAGAATGGCGTAAACGGCGCTAGCATATAGCTGAGTCGCACCAAAACGTAATGGAGCGTGCGGTAAGCGTCATTTTTATCACCGTCATCTTCAGATTTCCAGAAGCGGCGACGACTGCGTCGAACATACCAGTTACTTGCGTCGTCTAAGAACGGCAAGATCGGCTTGGTTGCGTCCTGTAGATTATAGTTGTTAAGACCTCGCTCGACCTCTGTTATCAATTGATGCAACCTCGACACAATCCAAATATCCAACGGATTTGTTAAATCGTGAAGCGGATCTGACAAATCGCCGTTAAACTCCCAGCCGTCAACTTCAGCATACATCGTGAAGAAGTCGTACATGTTCCAGATCATACCAAGCTTACGCGCTACATCCATCACATCCTTATCCGCCAAGGCAAAGTTTTCGCCATTTGTTAGTGGACTTGAAAGCATCAAGAATCGGAAGCTGTCGGCCGAAGTCTTATTCATCAATTCCATCGGATCGGTATAATTCTTTAGCTTCTTGCTCATTTTTTTACCGTCGGCGGCATTGATAAATCCAGTACAAATCAAATTCTTCCATGGAGATTTACCAAACAAAGCCACGTTTACCGCCGTTAAACTATAAAACCAGCCACGAGTTTGATCAATCGCTTCAATGATAAAGTCAGCCGGAAAACTTGCTTCAAATTTTTCCTTGTTCTCAAATGGATAATGGAACTGAGCAAACGGCATCGAACCAGATTCAAACCAGCAGTCCAAAACCTTACCAATATGATGCATTTCTGCGCCGTCGCATTCAAACGTAACGTCCATAACTTGTGGTAAATGATAATCGTCCAGCTTGCGACCTGTAACTTCTTCAAATTCCGCAAAGCTACCAATCACCTTCACCACTTCCGTGCCATCATTTTTCACACCCTTCCATACTGGAATTGGTGTTGCCCAATAACGATCGCGGCTCAAATTCCAATCTGGCGCCTGCTCGATGATGTTATGGAATCGTCCAGTCCTCAGATTATCTGGCGTCCAACTTGTCTGCTCGTTCGCTTCCAACATTTCCTTTTTCTGGCTCTGAATATCCATAAACCAACTCGGATGAGCGCGGTACATCAATTTCGTGCCACATCGATGACAATGCGGATATTCGTGGCGAATATATTCAATTTTCAGCGCCCGACCTTCTTCCAGTAAAGTCTTCGCTATTTCCTTATTCACCTCCCAGATGTTGCGATCCAGCCATCTACCTTCTGTGTAATTTCCATCACCGTCAACCAACGACAATACTGGAACGTCATTTTTTCGGCACAATTCATAGTCGTCCTCACCGTAAGCTGGCGCGATATGAACAATTCCCGTACCGTCCTCAGTTGTCACAAAATCGGCGTGAAGAATCTTATGCGCAGCCGGCCCACGATTTTCAAATAGCGGCTCGAATCTTTTGCCCACCAATTCAGAACCTTTAATCGTCTTAACAATTGAATATTCCAACGGCTGATGTTTTTCATCCGTCATAACTTTCTCAACACGATCACTTGCAACGTAAAACTTTTTACCGCCATACGCCACCAAAGAATAATCGACATCCTGATTTACCGCCAAGACCATATTTGCTGGTAAAGTCCACGGTGTTGTCGTCCACGCAAGCAAATATTCATCCTCATCCTCCAGCTTAAAGTAGACGAATAAGCTCGGGTCAGTGTCCATTTGATAGCTATTTTCCATAGCCACTTCACTCTTAGAAATTGGCGTCGCATCCTTTGTGCAATAGACCAAAATCTTTTCGCCTTCGTAGATTTTGCCTTCTTCGTAAAGCCTCTTGAACGCCCACCAAACAGATTCCATGTAATTGTTATCCATGGTTTTATAAGCGCCCTTAAATTCAACCCAACGACCAATTCGCTCAATCGTATCTTCCCACTCGGTACCAGTTCGAACCATAGCCGCTCGACATTCCTTGACATAATCCGAAACGCTAATTTTCGTGCCAATCTCTTTTTTATTAGAAATGCCTAGCGTTTTTTCGACGTAAACCTCTGCTGGCAGTCCGTGGCAGTCCCAACCCCAACGGCGCTCAACTCGCTGACCTTTCATCGTGTGGAAGCGCCCCATCGTATCCTTCACCGTACTGACCAATAAATGTCCGTGGTGCGGCGTTCCCGTCAAAAACGGAGGACCGTCATAAAAAACCCAATAATTATCAGCAGGACGCTGCGCGATCGACTTATTAAATGTGTCATCCTCTTTCCATCGCTGCACCCAATCTTTCTCATATTCCGCAGCTCGACGACGTGTTCCATGTTTGAATTTCATTACTTATCCCTTCCGCTTTGTATAATTTACTTGTCTTCTAAGTCTTTTAATTTTTTACCATTAAATAACCAATAAGCTGCACCCTGGTACGCACCACTGGCATTGCGCTTACCTTTTTTCTGGAAAATTTCACGGGTTAACGGCGACAATTTATAGACCTCGCCGTCATATTCAACCTCCCTCTCGCCAGCAACAGTTGCACTAATGGATTTATCTTGCGCAAAGACAATCACGTCACCGTTTTTCAGCCCTTTTTGATAAAAACTAAATAGCGACCCCTGCTTTCGCAATCGCACTACATCGTCAAATGCATGCTCCTTATTGATATTTTTTGGATAAACTACTTGACCGTCAAATGCCAGCAATAGCTGTTTAACGAGTTCACAATCTAGAGCAAACAGCTCACTATCATCGACTCGATGCTTACTAAAAATTTCATGTAGCAACGCCTCTTTATCATCATAATCGTTGAGTTCAATAGCAAAAAATTGCTTCAGCCCAGAAACATTATAATACCCATTCCGCTCAAGATGTCGCATTCTCTCGTTGTAGTTTTGTAATCCAGTTTTACCGATTTTAATCAGCCCAGAGACTGCGGTATTCATAATATAGACAATACCTTTCATCGCACTCCTTTCATAAATTAAAAATCACCTCTTTTGACTTCGAGAATCCGCTCAGGTGTTTTATGCGGACGGTACCATCTCGATTCCAAAAGAAGTGATTCTTTCAGCTCTTTATTTGCTATTTACGCAAGCTCACGGCAGGTTCTAATCTCGACTTTATGCCGATTTCTTCCCGCAGACTTCACGGCTGATAACCGCTCATTTCACGCCAATTCAACATACGCGAAAACGCCCTACTGTTATTGTAGCGCGTTTTCATCAAAATCCCAAGAACTTTATTTAATTTCCAGACCGCCTAAAATACACTCGCCCTTCAGATGTAGAGTCTTTTTGGCAGAATCTTTAGGTAGAGTTTTATCGTCAGTTCCGCCCAAAAATCCGCGCACTTCGTTCTCGATAATCACATCGTCTGGCAAAGTAATATTAACGCCACCGCAAAATGTAAAAATTTCAATTACAGAACCGTCTTTAATCTTTGCTTGACGCAAATCCAAATCAACACCACCAAATATCGCAACCAACGAACCGCCAGTATAATCACCTTTTACGGCGTCTTCTTCGCCCCAAAAACAAGCAATTTTCTCATTACCTGCGTTGTCTTTGTCCAGCTTTTTGGAGCGCTTAATACCCTTAGGGCTAGTATTAAACATCATGGACAAACCAGCAACAATCAAAACCACAGGCCAGAACACCTTCCAGATACTAACGTCAACTATTCCGTAAGAATTGAGGCCAATCAGAACGCCAATCGCAACCAGCAATAATCCCCAAATCCACGACGTTTTATTTCGATAATTGAATATATTCACCAGCCCAGATAATACAAATCCCGCAGCCCAAACCGTACCCCAGAAAATGTCCCAGCTAATGTTAATAACCTCGAGGTTCTTCAATAGTAAAACCCCGCCGAGCGCCACGACTACAATGCTCAAAAACGCTCTAATCAGAGAACTTTTCTTCATACATCTATTCTATCACTTTTTTTATAAACTCAACGCTTTTTAAATTGAACAGTTTTTTTGTTCCGTTTTGATTTTATGACAATTATCACTATCAAAATAATGAACAAAAGTATTCCACCGCCAATCATCATTAACGCTGTAGTTGATGGCCAGAAGAACAATTCTTTTGGTTCGGCGGTTTTGGTGATTAGCTCATTTTTGTCCTGGCTGATTCCCCACTCGCCAGCCTTCTTTTTATAGGAAATCGACAACTCTACCTTATATTTTCCGCCCCAAAACGGCGCCAAATTGCTATCAAAATTAAACTGCCGCGTTTCATTCGCAATCGTTGCATTCACGCCACCGTTTTTATAGACAACATTTCCCATCGGGTCTCTCACGACCAGCTTTACGTCAACATCAGCCGACATATTACCAGAATTTTTTAAGGCAATTTCATACAATTGACTACTGTTAGAGTTCTTAACATTAAACTTCTCAATCGTCACATCACGGTGAATATCGCCAGGAACAGTTATCGCCATACGGATAGCCTGACGAGTCTGGACTTGAATGCCGCCAGCGTTATTTGACGCCTGCTTAACCTTCCGCTGAACAACCATACATGCATTATGCTCGCCGACATCTGCTTTACTTGGAACATTTACCGTAAAATCAACAAGCGTGTTCTCGTTCGCGCCAAGAGTCACCTCTTTTTTAGAGACAGAAACCCACTTGCCCGCGCCAACTTTGTCCTCTGACTTCTCTTTACAAGTCATATCACCAGTCGTCGTAACCGTACCGTCAACCGAATAAACTTCAATCGTTTCTTCTTTATCAGACCCGTTTTGAACATACAATTGGTCAGATTTCGAGGCGCCACCAGAAAGATTATATATGAAAATTGAGCTTGTCCTGGGATTATTAGGATCAGGATTTGCTGGTCGACCACCAATACCATTAGCAGACACCGACACAGGCAAAATCAGCCCTACAATCATCGCCACTCCAATAACCTTACTCCACAACAAATTCTTCATACCCCTCCTTAAAAACCTATTATGCTTATTATATCAATGTCACACATAAAAGAATAGACACTCATCAGAATGTCTATTCTCGCTCAATAATCTAAGCCTTTTTATTAAATAGCCGTGACAGTCTGAACCATTGGAAGAGTATATGTACCAGCTGACTGAGAAGCTGGAATAGCCTGAGTCAATCCAATGCCCGTAATATAGCCAGCCCAAACTTTATCTGCACTAGCTGAGGCTGTCATCAATCTAACTGGATTACTTCCACTAAATGCAGTCGCAGTGTTTTTTAATACACCAGTACCTGAACCAATTACTGGAGTAATTGTTCCCGCCGAAGGATTGACTGTTAATTGTCCAGTAGTAGCATTAGCATTATATTTATAAGTGTCAGATCCAGCAGAACGCCATTCACCAGACCCTGGCTGAAGAGCATTTAGAGTCAGAGTCCAGCCATTATTTGCGGCACCCGGATTTTCAACATAAATACGATTCTGATTATCTCCAAATGTTCCAGTTGAAGTCTGTTGCGAAAAAGATACAGTTTTAGCTGCCATAGAAAATGTTGGATTATTAACCGCAACATTACTTGAATTACGAATGTCAGTACTCAAGACTCCAGGATTAATTGTCTGAGAGAGTTTAGAGCTGGCGGTAGTTGCAGCATTAGCAACAGAGGAATTCGTCATATTATACAATCCCAATAGACCAACCACGCCTACGCTCGCAATGATTAATAATGCTAATTTTTTCATTTTTTCTCCTTACTTAATTGATTTAATTTATTATGCTAATAATTACTGTGGTTATTTTTTCATTCATCCCTCTTTTTCTGTTTTTTAACAATAAATAACATAATGAACGCCGCAACAATTACACCAATGCCAGCAGCCATAATCGTCCATAAATTAATTCCCGTATTAGCCAAAGCCTTGCTTATCTCTTTAATAACCTTCGGAATAACAATAACATCTTCAATAGTCTTTTCCACGGTCTTTTTCGGAGTCGTAAATGAAAAATCAGCAAACCTCACTACTTCCGGAGATGTTGCATTAGCCTTCAGTTTAGTTGTAACGCGACCGTTATAAGTGTGTTCTGGAGCTAGCGTCATAAAATTATCACCTGGATGATTATTCTGCCAATTTGAAAAATCCAACACCCATATATTTCCGTTAACTTTAAGCTCGCTATCCCGCCCTAAAACAAAAGTCCTACCACCAAACTCAACCTTCAAATCGTGCTGGCCCGTCGCGGGATTAGCTACCGTATGTACCGCGTCATAAACGCCATGCACCAGCAGATCTTTCCCATTTACCAAATCAAACTTAGAGAATTTTGGCGGAAAAATCGGACAAATTGACTCATTCATCTGACCACCCGTTTCCAGGGAATCATGAGCACAATCAGTAATCACTTGCGACAAATTAGAATTAGCCGACGAGTTCGCAAAAGCCGAATAAGGACTACTCAAAGTAGCTAGTAATGTTATGACGATGAATAATTTTTTTACTCTATTTTTCATACTCAACCCTATTGCGCTGTTACCGTTAATGTCATTGGCAATTCATAAGTTCCTGGTTTTTGATATGCTGGAATAGTCTGGTTTAATCGAACGTTCTGTAGCAAAAATGCGCACCCCAATTGACCAGTTGATCCACTGCTGCTCATCAATGTAACGCCGTTAGCCGTAGCAGTCCCCACCTTAAATTGAGAATCAACGCCCTTTGATATTCCTGATATCTGGCAAGTTGACCCGCTCAATGAATTACCCGAAGCTAAGACAGATGATGTGCCAAAATTGACAGACAGAAATCCCTGATCGCCATTAGTGCCGTTGAACATATACGATTCTGTACCAGCAGTTCGCTTCCATTTGGCGGTCGCGCCGTCAGATGCCGACAACACAACGCTCCACCCAGAGATGGTCTGTGTATTCGTCACTTCAATTTGCTTCGAGCTTGAGTTGGACAAGAAAGCGCTGGTGGCTACGCTGCTATTGCTCATAATTGAGTTGTCAAACTTCGTACCAGTATCTGTAATTGTGGCGCCAGCATTATCCCTAAAACGAATGTCTAACGACCCAGGGGCGGTCTTAAATTCTGGATACATTGTGTAGCTATCAATACTAGATCCAGGAGCGACAGTCGTGTCGGTTGCTACGCGGACGCAATAACTTTCATTCCTATCAAGCCCTTTATCAACAAGCGCCAGATCCCACACACCCACTTCGCCAGCAGATATTTTTTGCGCATTTGTGAACGTTCCAGCCACTCCGCTTTTTCTCACCAGACTTTGAGGTCGAGAAGCGATAGCTCCTGACGGCAATTCTGGATCAGACGAGTTGCTATTGATATTAGTGCCATCAGCAGGACCACTCGCAGAATAAGCAAGTTTTGACGTTCCGGTCACGACTTGCCAATCTGAACTACTTACAGCCGAACAAGTTGCCGCGCTGCCCTTTTTTGCATATTCGACGCGCAGCTTCATTGACGAGGATTCAACGGCTCCTCCTGGAGGCACAATTAACGTAGGGCGCGTAACAGGACTGTTGCTCGACTGGCCATTCCCTACCTGACCCTTGTTATTATTACCCCAACAATACATCTCGCCCGTACGTAAAGCGCATAAAAAGTCTTTGCCTACATACATAGAAGTTTCACCAGAACTCGTAAATGGAACATTCACTTTTACGGGAGCGGGCAAAAATCCTGTAGCAGCCCCACTACCCATTTGACCATTAGAATTATCACCCCAGCAATAAATTTCGCCAGTACTCAGTACTACACACGTGAATTCACCGCCAGCGTAAACATTTTTAATAGTCTTCCCTCCAGAAAGGACACTACTGCCAAAAGGAACTCTTGAAGCAATATTTCTATAACCCATCGCTGTAACACCCAACTGACCCTTGTCATTTTTTCCCCAACAATATACTTCCTGACCACCAGAAATAACAGCACAAGCATGTGAATCACCAGCAGATATTGACTCAACTTTTTTTCCATTAAAACCTTTGACTGCAGTAGGATATTGAGTTCTACCACCAGCAAGTCCTACTCCAGTCCTCCCCTTATCATTAGACCCCCAGCAGAATGCTGTGCCTTCAACCGTCGAAGCGCACGTAAATTTATCTCCTGCAACAACCTGCTTAACCGATTCTGTCCCAAAGTTACTCATATTAACCGCTGTTGGCGTGGTTGAGGCTAAGAAAACATCACGACCCAATTCTCCATTTATACCTCTGCCCCAACAGTATAATTTTCTCTCCGAGTTAAGCGAACAAGTATGCTCATTACCCGCCGCAATCTGAGAGACAACCGTGGTCGCGAATTCTCTAACTGGATATGGAGCATTTTTCTGAACTATACCACTATTCCCTAATCTTCCAGCTTTGCCATAGCCCCAACAATAATCTTTATCGTCAGAAGCGATTGCACAAGTGTGATAATAACCAGTGGTAATCTGTTTGATAGTTTTCCCATTGAGAACGTCTTGTATATATACAGGCACTGGGGTTGTTGATGAATTAGTTGAATTAGTACCAAGAACTCCATACTGACCATTGCCCCAACAATAAACACTATCATCCGACATAATGGCGCAGTTATGCTCATACCCGCTTCCGTATTCAGCTAATTTTTTAAAATATGCACTCTTATTTTGAAGGCCAACCCTCAACCGAAAATCAGCGCCTACTTTTGGTAACGTGGCAGCGGTGTTGGTATTTGCAAGCGGACTACCTGGATTAATACCATTGGACGATTCGTATAATCGATAAGAAACTTGCCCCACTTCAATCTGCTTGCCACCACTAGGAATAGTTGCACGACTTTGCTGAGGGCTCAAAAACATAAATCCTAAAGCTACGCTAACGACAATAAAACCGCCAAGGATAAAAAATCTCTTGGCTTTACGGTCTTTTATTATTGATAACGTTCTATTATGTTCCATAGTGGTGGTATAGATTGAGCATAAATATACATCATAAATATACCATAAGCATTTTACATAAAGCAAGCAAAACTAGAACAATTGACTGCCGAATTTGGCGATTATCGCGATAATTACCGCGACGACCAGCGAAACCACGACAAGCGCATCATATCCGCCACCAACAACCTTCTGCGCACAACGACAAGAAATATTTTTCTGCAGAACATTATAGCGCGTCAAACCGAGCATAATCATCAACATTCCAAGATCCAAAGTCAAGCACCACGGACAAAGCACGCCAATTTCGACGTAGCTCATATAAAACATCCAAATAGCAAATATCATTCCGATGATAGCACCAGCCTGCGCCGCCTGCATAAACCACTTCGGGAATTTTGCTCCCGCCAATAATGCCACTGCAATTGTTACCATAACAGGCAAAGTCATCACGCCGATAAAACTATTTGGAAATCCTAAAACAGCCGCCGACCAATGATTCGCCACCGCCGAACAGCTCAGAGCCGAGCTAAAATCGCAGCTTAATACAGCGTGAGAGTTTTTTGCTAATTCTAGAGATTCAATAGACAACACAAATGATGCCAATAACCCTAATCCACTACCGACAAGCATTATAAACGCCGCCAAATTTTGCTTTTTCAAATCTTCGTGAAATAGCCAGTTTTTGATTTTATTAAACATAAAAACTCACTTCGCTAATTGTTGGTAGTGGCAGGCCGCGCCAAAGATTTTGCAATTGACCACTGTCACTCAGCGCGATAATTGTTGGATATTCCACAATGTCATACACTTCGCAAAAATTATTGCCTTCCACAGAATCAGGACTCATCTCCTCTAAAACCTGACCAGTTTGTCGGCTAAAATCACGCAAAAAGTCTGAAACTTGGCGCGCATAATCGCTTTCTGAACGATAAATCACAATTACTCGCATTACAATTCCCGCTCACCCTTACTGCGTCGCTTTGCTAAAATCTCCACAAAGTCATCCAGCGTCTTAAACTCATAAAAAACACTGGCGAAACGAACATACGCCACTTCATTGCGCTTTTCTAACTCGTCCAAAACTTGATCACCAATCTGTTTTGACGTAACTTCCGATTCGCCCAGTGCGTATAAAGAGTCTTCAACCGCTGTAATGATATTATCGACTTCCTCGTCAGACTTAAAGAATTTTCCGACCGAACGGCGCGTCGAATTCGCCAATTTCACTCGGTCAAACAGCTCACGATCACCATTTTTCTTTATCACCGCTAGATTCGGTTTTTCAACTCGCTCATACGTAGTAAATCGCTTGCCATCTGGAGTTTCTCTGCGACGTCGAATTGCGGCACCATCAGAAACTTCGCGTGATTCAATAACGCGACTATTGCCGATATTAAACACCATTTTATCTACTCCTTGTTCTTCTTTCGTCGCCTCAGAAATGCCGGCGTATCATCCTCATCATCGTCAGCTTCAACGGTTGGATTTTCCCAAATATTAGTTTCTGGCTCAGTCGCAAAACTTTCGGCAGATTCTTCCTTATCCAACTCTAGGTCAATATTTTTAACCATTTCGTCATCAACTTCTGTTTCGGCAGGTTTCGTGTCGTCACCTACAGTCAAGCTAACTTCCTGCTGACGGAATGTATCGCTATCAAATCCTGTCGCAATCACCGTAATAACCAGCTCGTCTTCCATTTCCGGCTTCAAAGTCGCACCAAAAATAATGTTGGCGTTCGGACTAACGGCGCTAGTAATAATTTCTGCAGCCTCCTGAATTTCTGCCATACTCATGTCGTAGCCGCCAGTTACATTGAATAGCACACCCTTGGCACCATCAATCGACACCTCAATTAGCGGACTTTCAATAGCTTGTTGCGCCGCCTGAACCGCTCGGTCATCACCGCTCGCTCGCCCGATTCCCATCAATGCTGAACCAGCATTGCTCATAATTGCCTTAACGTCAGCAAAGTCAAGGTTAATCAAACCATGCTCAGTAATCAGTTCAGAAATACCCTGAACACCCTGCCTCAAAACATCGTCAGCAATTTTGAAAGTTTCCAACAGAGGAGTTCGACGATCAATAGTTTGCAATAATCTGTCATTTGGAATTGTAATCAAGGTATCAACCTCGCGTCCCAAGTGAGAAATCGCCCAATCCGCGTTAACTCGGCGCTTTTCACCCTCAAAGCTAAACGGTCGAGTTGCCACGCCAACCACCAAAATACCAAGCTCGCGTGCCACTTCTGCCACAACATAACCAGCACCAGAACCAGTTCCGCCACCAGCACCAATTGTCACAAATACCATGTCCGCGCCTTCTAGCGCTTCCCTAATTTCGTCACGAGATTCATTAGCTGCGGCCTCGCCAACAGTAGGGTCGGCACCAGCGCCCAAACCATTAGTTGCGTCACGACCAAGATGAATCTTTATGTCAGCCTTCGAATTATGCAACGCCTGGGCGTCCGTATTCATAGCAATGAACTGAACGCCAGTTAGACCAGCGTCTTTCATTCGGTTAATAGCTGAGCCACCAGCACCGCCGACACCGACGACTTTTATGCTGGCAAATGTTTGAACTTCACTTGGTTGTATTTGCGGCATATATTCCCTCTCTTAATCCTTACATAAAGTATATCATTTATTTAAATCTAGCGAAAATATTTTTAAGTAAACCGCCAGCTTTTTTAGTGACATCATTTGCGCCAACTATAGGTTTTACCTGCTGCGAAATACCCATAGAGTCGATCAACATCAGACCAACCGCAGCTGAAAACTCCGCACCTTTCACTTCATCGCTAACTCCGTTATAGCCAGCCGGAACGCCCAAGCGTGCCGCCACGCTCAATTGATCTTTCGTAAACTCTACCATACCCTTGACTTTCGCCGCACCACCAACCAACACAACACCACTCGGTAGCTTTCCTAATCGTCCAGCTCGCTTCAGTTCTTTAGCAATCGCTTCAAAGATCTCTTCATATCGCGCTTGGACAATCTCGTCAATTTCTTCTTGATTGAACTTATATGTCTGCTTTTCAACCTTCGTTTCAACTTCGCCCAAAACGTCGCCGCCAAATCTCGCGTGCGCCAATTTCACAACTTCCGCGATTTCCGGATCTGTCCTAAGACCAATAGCCAAATCGTTCGTTACATTCTGACCGCCCATTGGAATGACCGCCAGATGTTGCAAATCGCCCTCTTCGTAAATGGCAATTCCTGTAGTTGCCGCACCAAAATCAATCACCGCAACGCCATTTTCACGCTGACTTTCCGTAAGAACGGATTGAGCTGCCGCCAAAACCGACGGAACAACAGACACAGCCTCAACCTTAGCCATTTCCGCCGACTTCTGTAAATTAGTAATGTGCGGGACCAAACCAGACACGACATTCGCCCTAATTTCCAGACGAGCGCCAGTCATGCCAATTGGATCTTTAATATTATCCTGACCATCCAGCCTATACGCGTGCGCAATAATATCTAAAATCTCTCTATTCTGTGGCACTTTTCCAGTTGTAGCAACTTCCTCCAGCCTTAATACATCATCATGAGTGACTTCATTATTAACAGTTCCAACGGTAATCATTCCGTCGGCTTTTGTACTCAATAAATGAGATCCATTAATACTCAACGTAGCTGCGTTAATCTGATGACCACTCATTCGCTCAGCTGGCTCCAGAGCCTTATCAATGGCTTCAGCTGGACCACTCAAATTCGTTACGGTTCCCTTTCGCATTCCGCTATTCGGCGCTTCACCGACGCCAACAATTTTTGGCGCACCATTTTCTGCGTCAATATAACCAACGACACAGCGCACGTTTTTCGTGCCAATATCAATTCCTACCACATATCGAGATTGCTCCTGCATAAGCTCTATTATACAGGTTATGCCTATAATTTGGCAAGCGAATTACCTTGTTGCTGCCAAAAAATATTTCTGCTACAATATCCTCACAATGAAAAACATAAACGGTTTTACTCTTGTCGAGCTTATTATAGGCATTTGCGTTATCGGTATTCTTACGGGAATTTCCACCATATCATATTCTAAGTTCAGAGAGAACGCGTATGACGCGGCAGCAAAAGAGACATTGCATCAAGTTGAAACTGCTTTTAAATCATACGTAGCCGGTGGAAATAAAGTTCCTTTAAGAAATTATAAACCGCTTGGATTCTATGATAGTCCTGGTGGAGGATATACTGATTTAGGCGTAAGAGTGTTTGACGGTGGCGGTATTGGTCGCGCTATGCATCAGGCTAATTACCTTCCAGACAACTTATTAAATATCCTAAAAAACGGTCCAACAAAGGACACTTCGCTAAAAAATAATATTGGATACAGAGAGTGTGGCAAAAATAAAGTATTTTTCTACATTGAAGTATATAATAACGGAATCGAGCAAAAACAGATGCGCAAAAAGATGGACGATCTAAAATGCAGTGAAAAAACAGATCTAGATTGGCAAGCTGAACACGGCGTAACTCGTTATGCCGGCGGATGGGGTGGCGGCGATCTTGCCACCCGTCCCCGATATATAGTCGCCGAGATAGATTTCGATAACGAATCGCTAGATTCAGATTAATAATTAAAGTTTCGTCAGAATTTCAGCACCAGTTTCGGTAATCAATACCGTATGTTCAAAATGCGCACCCAGACTGCCGTCTTTCATACTAATTGTCCAACCGTCGCTGTCGGTAATAATTTTCTCGCCGCCCAAGCTCGCCATCGGCTCAATTGCAATTGTGTCGCCAGCGTGCAGCATCGGACCAGTTCCTCGCCTGCCGTAATTCGGAATTTCTGGCTCCATATGCATACTCAGCCCCACGCCATGACCAACTAGTTCACGGATTATGCCAAGTTTGGCCTTCTTTAACACAGCTTCCACTCCCGCTGAAATATCGCCAACTCGCGTTCCATCGCCAGTTATCGCATCAATTCCCGCATATAAACTCTGTTCTGTTGCGTGCAATAAATGTTTCTTCGCGCCCTTAGGCTCTTCATCGACAACCATAGTAAAAGCACTATCCGTTTTCATTCCACGATAGCCAATCACCAAGTCAAAGCTAACCACATCGCCCTTTTCAAAAACATATTCGGTCGGGAAAGAGTGTACCAATTGCTCGTTCGTCGATATACAAATCACTCCCGGAAACTTCACTTCATCCGTAAGATAAGTCGCTTCTGCGCCAAAATCTTTAATTCGCTTGGCTACAAAATCATTAGCGTCCAACTCACTCATTCCAGCCGTTACGGATTTTTTCAATTCATCATAAATTGTCGCAAGCATTTTGCCGCACTCGCGCATATCTTTCATCTGTTGCGGCGTTTTTTCTCCGGTGATCAATTGACTCATTTTACACCCTCAACAATGCCGCGACTAACCAATTCTTTCTCAATTTCATCATGAACTTGCCCGACGGTTCCGACACCACTCATATGTACAATTGGAACTCCATTGTCATTCAAATAATTCAACATCGGGTAAATTTCACCTCGATAAATACTGAGTCGTTTGTCGATTGCTTCAGGCGTGTCGTCAACTCGACCGCGAACCCTCAAACGCTCCAGAATTTCATCACGCGGAACTTCCAGCACAATCACCAACTTAACATCTTTTCCGTGATGTGAACGCGACTCAATCAGCCATTTAGCCTGTTCTAATTGCCTTGGATAGCCGTCCAAAATTACGCCATTAATGTCCTTAGCTTTATTAAGAGCCTCGCCCATCAAACCGTTGATAGTTTCCATCGGCACCAGTTCGCCAGATTGCATACGATGAATCAATTCGCCATCGTGAGTATCGCGCAACAGCTGTCCGGCACTAAGCCAACGCCAACCATGACGCGCTGCTAAAATCTGCCCCTGCACGCTCTTACCAGCACCAGCTGGTCCAAAAAATACAATCATTTTTCCTCCTATTTTATGAGTTTTTCTTTAACAATTTTTGCCACCAACGCGCCATCCGCAGCATTGCCAACCTTACTTTTTACCGCGCCAATAACTTGTCCCATTTTCTGAATTGAAACATCGTCCATACCCGCAATAACTTCTTCTACAATCTTTGAGATTTCCGCCTCGCCAAGTTGCTCTGGCAAAAATTCTCGTAAAATTTCCGCTTCTTTTTCTTCAGGTTCCGCCAATTCCGCACGGTCATTCTTTCGATATAAATCCGCACTTTCGACGCGCTTTTTCACTTCTCGAGCAACGACTTTCTCAATTTCAGAATCATCCAAGCCATCTTCTCGCTTGCCCAAAGAAACTTCTTCGTTTAAGATTGCTGCCTTTAGATTACGCAAAACATCACCACGAAAACGATCGCCGCTCAATAGAGCGGCTTTCATTTCACTAGTAATGCGCTCTTTTAGCGCAGACATTAACGCACCCCTAGGCGCATTTTTGCCGTTTTTTCAGCTCGTCGCTCGCGGCGAATAATAGCTTTTTTACGACGCTCGGTCTTTGAAATTGGTTTTTCAAAACGCATAACGCTCTTAGCGCGAGCCAAAACACCGCTTTGCAAAACCCTGCGGTTGAAACGACGAATGATATTTTCGTTCGCTTCCTTCTGATCTTTACGTGTTACTTGTACCATACTGCAAACATTATAACAGATAAGAAAGTATTTGCCAACTAGATTGTTATTTTATCGCCACTCCGATTAAAGCTTAGACATTCAGACTATAGATTAACGCCAAAACAGCTGGAACATTCATGACATTATGCGTATGACGATCCAAAATACCAAATAGTCTAGCCTCGGCAGCTGTAGACCTCGGCTCGCCGTTGACTATGCCAACAATATGCGCAATATTACGCATATTAGTTAAGTGGCTTCCTTCAGGTGTAAAAATGCTAATCTCTCGCTGAACATTCGGTGCAGCTATTAGTAAATCTTCCGCAAAACCATCTTTACTTAATGCAAATGTATCAGTTAGAAATTGCTGACGCCACCCCTGTTTCGGTATGACAAACTTGCTATTCGATCTTTCCGAAAAACCTTCGATTACTTCAACGTACCTAGGATCTTCCCTAGATAAAAATTGCAGACCAAGTTCTTTTGCGCTCGGAGCTAGCGATTCCTTATCGTAGCGCATTAATTCCAAACCTTCTTTTCCTATGAAATTTGCCGCCAAGGCAACAAGTCCCATATTGCGCGACCCCACTGGGTCAAATAGACGCAACTCGTCAACCTTAGAATCCATATGACTAACAGACGACGTAGCCACACGCGCACCCAGAGAATGTCCACCGACCATAATAGAATCATAATCTTCACTAACATAATCAAGCACCGGACCGATATATTCGCCCAGACTATCATAACTCCCTGTTTTTCTTATCTCTTTGCGGACTGATTTAGGCAACATTCCAGAATTGCCCACACCCGGCATATTCATAACCATGTAAGCTGCACTCGGATCATTATATGTCATAGTAATAGCTTCTCTTAGCGCGTTTGGATGGCGAAAATTACCTCCCCACCCATACGCACCAACTTTCAGCTTATCTGAACCTACATTGCCTATTAGCGCCACCTCAATTCCGACTCCGCCTAATCCTCGAATGTAGCGTGGGTTTTTTACTTGCTCGACAATCTTATTCATGTGCTCCGGGCCGTAAGGATCTTCAGATAAACGCCGCATATCTTCAGATGTGGCGATTTGTATAGTATTTCCCTGTCTTAAGTCAGGATAAACCTCAGCAATTCGCAACCCGTTCTCAAAAGAATAATCCGTAGACTCAGACGGCGTCCAAAGTTTTTCTGAACCCATAAAAATATCACTCCAAATAAATTAATAAAGTGTCAATATTATATAACATAAAAGAAAATGACGCAATATCTACACCCCAGAAATATGCAGCAATCGCCCTTCAACTGACTTCATCCCTTGCCATTCATTTACGGTCGGCTGAAACCAAGCAGATACTTCGTCGCCCACTTCACGGAAAAACTCTTCTGGCGCGTTAAACGCCAGCATCTGCAGCGCAACGTCATTTTTATCACGCAAGGTCAATTTCACATGTTGCCCATCCGCACCCATTCTCCTCACGCTCAAAACCGTCGCTTTGGTTATCTTCAATATAGGCTCCGCGTTACCATTGCCAAACGGCTCCATTTTTGCCAAATTATCAATCAACTCCTCATTAATTTCCGAAAAATCGTCGATCTCAACATCAGCCCTCGGCAACAAATATAATTCCTGATTTTTTAATTGCAGCGAGTCATAAAACTCATTCACTCGTCGCCTAAAATCATCAATTCTCTCGGTCGCCAACGTCACGCCAGCCGCCGCTCCGTGACCACCGCCTTTAATAATGATGTCGTCAGCTGCACGAACCGCGTCAGCCGCGGAAAAATCACCAAAACTTCGCGCCGAACCCGTAGCCTCGTCGCCACGCTCGCCAATTATGAAAACTGGCTTCTTATATTTCTCAACCAACTTTGACGCCACAATTCCGATAACTCCGTGATTCCAATTGCCGCTATTCACCACCAAAACTCGATCATCAGTCATATTGTCCGCCTGCTGGCAAGCTTCGTCAAAAATCTCATCCTGAATACTGCGACGCTTAATATTCAATTCTTCCAGCTTTTCGCTAGCCTCCAACGCCTCCAGTCCGTCACTCGCCGTCAGCATATCCAGAGCATATTGTGCCGTCTCCAGTCTACCCGCCGCATTCATTCGCGGGCCCAGACCAAATCCCAGATGCCTAGCATCAACTTTCTCTGGATCAATTCCCGCCACCGACATCAATGCCTTCAAACCAGGACGCTTCTGCTTTTTCAAAACCTCCAAGCCCCAATAGACATTCGCCCTATTTTCATCCGCCAACGTAACTATATCGCAAACCGTCCCTAGCGCCACCAGATCCAATAGCCACTTCTCGTAACCATCTGGCAACCCGTCCAGTTCGGTTTGTAGAGCCTGAACCAATTTAAACGCCACACCCGCACCGCACAAATCGCGGAACGGATATTTATGACCAGGAAACTTCGGGTTAACCGCGGCAACACTCGGCGGTGGAGTTTCGGCAACATTATGATGATCAGTCACAACCGTATCAATCCCCAAACTCGACGCATATTCAATTTCCGCATGACACAAACTTCCCGTATCAACCGTGACAATTAAATCCGCACCCATATTTCGCACCTTATCAACGGCGCCCATCGTCATTCCGTAGCCCTCAACAAACCGATTCGGAATAAATGCGCCAACTTCCTTAAAGCCAAACTTGCCAAACGCATCCAGTAAAATTGCCGTTGCACTCAACCCGTCAATATCGTAATCGCCGTAAATAACAATTTTCTCACCCTCAGCGTGCGCCTTTTTCAAGCGGTCCACCGCTTTTCTCATATCTGGCAATAAAAACGGATCATGTTTTACTGACGCGTAATTCGGATGCAAAAATTCCTCACGCGCCGCACGCGTAGTTAAGCCTCGAGTCGCTAAAATTTTCTCAAATAATGTCATTAGTCTTTATCAGCCATGCCACGCTTTGATCGCGCTGAATATTGCTGAGATTTAATCACCATACTTTGCAATTCCTTAAAAATTGGGAATTGTTTATTAGTGAAATACGTACGTGAGTTGCCCTGCTTTTCACTCTGCAAAAATCCAACCTTTTCTAGTCGCTTCAATTCTCGTTGAATATTTCCAGGATCTTCCTTAATTAGCTTTGCTAATCCGCGAACATGTGTGTGAAAATCAGGATACTTAGCGTATACTACTACAATTTTTCGCCGCACCCTAGATGTAATAAAAACGTCTAACATAACCTCCCTAACGCATCTTTCTTAATTAAAGTTTATCACAATTTTACAACACCCGACAAGTTTTTTACTTCCAATTCAAAATAACCTGATTAATTTTCGCTATCGTTTCCTCTTTGGACGGCAATGTATTATCCTCATAATAATGATTTAATCCCATAAAATTCTCCTTCACATCCAAAATATGCATTTCATCAACTGTCATATGCAATTTATCCACCGCCGCCACACCACAAAACGGCACCGCAATCACCAACTTCTCAATCCGAACTGACTTCAGAAAACTCAAAGCCACGTCCAAAACCGACAAATCATCACCAAAACCATCACTCGCCAAAATCACCACCCGATCCTTTAGCATATCCTTATCGATGATTCCACCATCACCCAAAAGTCTATTCATTTTCTGATGAGCTTCGCGCTTTTTCTCTTCCAGATAACCGTGAAATTCACTAGTATATTCATTAATTTCACCGTCAGAAAATTGGCTATTATACGTAAATTGCCCAGACTGCGACATCGCCCCGATGCTTAAACTTTCCCCAGGAATATCAATCCCTTCACTCAGCAGCATCATGAGAACACAGTGAAGCTTCACTGCAATTTGCTCACCAATCAACACGCCACCTTCTCCAATTGCAACTACTGCGCAGTTTTCATAGCGATACTTTTCCAGTACTTGATCAGCCAGAATTGCCCCAGCCTGCGAACGACTCTCAAAATACATATGCTTATTTTAGCATTTTTTTCGCGATATAATATAAACATGCATTACTATTTGGTTTCGCCAACAAGAATCGTCCGCGCCGACGCAAGTTCGTTTACGTATTCTTCAGAAGAAAGACTGCCGACCGGAATGATTGTTGCTATAGAAATCGGCAAAATCAATGCTATTGGTGTAGTTCTACAAGAAGTTCGGCAGCCCGATTTTGAAGTCAAGCCAATTAGTAAAATCATTGAAGAATATCCCTTGCCAATCGAACTCGTTCAGACTGCTATATGGATGAGCGAATATTATGCCACACACCAAGCGACCGTCTGGCAAGCAATTTTACCCAGCGGATTATCCAAAAAACGTCGCTCAATTAACCAGTCGACCCCAGTTAATCCAACAGAAAATCGAACAAAAAATGTATTCACAGATGAGCAAAAATCAGCCCTCCAGACCATCGAAAATCTCCATTCCGGAACGGCACTTTTACACGGCGTAACTGGCTCAGGAAAAACCCTAGTGTATATAGAAGCCGCAAAACAAACCTTAAAAGAAGAGCGATCGGCGGTAATTTTAGTCCCCGAAATTGCCCTAACCTCACAACTGGTTGCTGAGTTTTCCGCTCATCTGCCAAATGTTATAGTCACCCATTCCAAACAAACCGAAGCTCAACGATATGCAATCTGGAAAAGAGTCATCAGCTCAAACGATCCGGTAGTAATCATCGGTCCGCGATCTGCTCTTTTCATGCCCGTGCAACAGCTCGGACTTGTGGTGATTGATGAGTGTCACGAACCAAGTTTCAAACAGGAGCAGTCCCCTCGATATTCAGCCCTCCGCGTCGCCTCAGTTCTTACAAATCAACATCGCGGCAAGCTAATTTTAGGTAGTGCTACTCCAGCGGTTGCCGACTATTACATTGCCAAAAAATCAAACACGCCAATCATTACAATGACAAAACCAGCAAGACCAGACACCATTCGCCCCAACGTGACGCTGGTCGACATGACAAAGCGCAACAATTTTACCCAACATCAATTCCTCTCCGACCCACTCTTGAAATCTATAAACACAGCTCTATCAAAAAACGAGCAAGTTCTTATTTTTCACAATCGGCGCGGCACGGCATCAATCACATTATGCGATAACTGCGGCTGGCAGGCTGGCTGCCCACGTTGTTTTATTCCACTCACTCTGCACGCGGATAGCCATAAATTGTCATGCCATATTTGCGGTTTTTCGACCAAAGTTCCTACTAGTTGTCCTGAATGTAAAAACGCCGACATCATCCACAAAGGCATCGGAACTAAGAGAATTGAAGATGAATTACAGAAGTTATTCCCGAACAAAAAAATTGCTCGATTTGATAAAGACACCGATTTAAAGGCTACCGTAGACGAGCGTTATGATGAACTGAAAAATGGCGAAATAGATATAATTATCGGCACGCAAGTTATTGCCAAAGGACTAGATTTACCACATTTAACAGTCGTCGGAGTCATTCAGGCTGACACCGGACTTTCCCTCCCTGACTATTCATCGCCCGAACGAACATTTCAATTGCTCGCCCAAGTCGTTGGTCGCGTCGGCAGGTCAAGCACGCCAACAGAAGTTGTCGTCCAATCATATCAACCAAACCACCCGTCCATCACAAACGGGCTCTCTCAAAACTATACAGAATTCTACCAAAGAACCATATCTCAGCGGCAAAAAACCAACTTTCCGCCCTTCACTTACCTATTAAAATTAACTTGCGTTTATAAAACCGAAGCTGCTGCCATAAGGAACGCTAAGAAATTGTCCGAACTATTAAAATCCAATTTTGATAACATTGAAGTTTTTGGACCAACGCCCGCTTTTTACGAGCGCGTCCGTGATACGTATCGATGGCAAATCGTAGTAAAAAGCCCCAAACGACAAGAGCTTCTTGACGTCTTAAATTTCCTACCGCCATCACACTGGCGGTATGAGCTTGACCCTGTAAGTCTACTGTAATTTCTGGTATAATTGTAGCAATGACAAAAGACGATATTATCACATTACCAAATCCACATCTTCGCCAAAAATCATCGAAAATCCACGTTGTTACTAATGATGTTATAAAACTAGCAGACGAAATGACCGCAGCCGCACTGGATTGGGAAGACTCCAGACCTCACGAAATTAGCGCCGCCCTGGCTGCTGTACAAGTCGATAAATTAGAGCGTGTTGTGATTGTTCGAGCCGACTTTGAAAGAAAATCAACTCGCGAATTCATCACTCTTATAAATCCAGAAATCGTGAAATATGAAGGCGAAATTGTTGAAGACTTCGAGGGATGCTTAAGTGTTAAAAGTATTTACGGAAAAGTTCCCCGCTACAGTAAAATTCGCGTAAAAGCCATGAATTTAGACGGCGAAGAAGTGCGAATTAAAGCCGAAGGATTTTTGGCGCGCGTATTACAGCATGAGATAGACCACTGTAATGGATTAGTTTTTATAGACCATATTAAGGATAAAAAAGATGCTTTTTACACGCTCGACGAGAAAGGCGAGCTGCAACCGCTAGATTATGACAAAGACATCGCCGAAAATAGTATTCTTTGGAACTGAAAATTATAGCCTAATTACTTTAGAAGCTCTCGTTGAAGAGGGATTTAACGTTGTTTGCGTTATTACCAAACCCGACACCAAGCGTGGTCGCGGACACAAACTTACTGAACCTCCAGTAAAAACATTCGCTAAGTCTCACAATATTCCAGTTTTGCAGCCAAGCAAAGTCAGTGAAATTACCGACTACATAAAACAGCTTCAGCCAGTAACGGGCGTTTTGGTTGCGTACGGAAAAATCATTCCTCAATCAATTATCGACTTATTTACACCGGGAATTATCAATGTTCACCCTTCTCTACTACCAAAATATCGAGGACCTTCGCCTATCGAATCAGCTATAGCCAATAGAGACGCCGAAACTGGCATGTCAATAATGCAACTTGATAGTAAAATGGATGCCGGCCCTATATACGCCCAAACTCGACAATTGCTCACTGGAAAAGAAACAAAGTCCGAACTGTACGACAAACTATTCCACGAGGGCACTTCTCTGCTAACAAAAAACCTGCCAAACATCATCAATGGGAGTCTTCAGCCAACACCACAGGACGATTCTCAAGCTTCATATTGCCAATTATTAAGCAAGGACAATTCATGGCTCGATACGGAGCGTATGACCGCCGCCGAAGCCGAAGCTCACGTTCGCGCACACCTCGGGTTTCCGCGTAGTCGAATGACAACTGACGATAGAGATATAATCATCACGAAATCTCATTGCGACAAAACTCCGAGTTCTCATCTTGATAAAAAATTTGCCGATGGTAACTATTTAATTATTGACGAGCTCATCGCACCCAGCGGAAAAACAATGACCGCAGAAGAATTTATCCGCGGTCATCAAGTCTAAATTCACTGACTAAGCAGCCAAATCAAAGTCGCTTTGAGTCTGCTGCGGCGCTGAAGATACACTCATGCCACCTAAAATAGCATCGCGGTTGGCAATAATTTCCTTTTTCAAGTCAGCCATCACTGCAGCCACAACGTCACGATAATCTGGTCGATTAACCTCCAGCCACTTAGTAGCTGCAAATTCATCCTTCAGACGCGGATCGTCAACTGGCAAACCTGAAGCTTGTGACATTTTCTGCAACATTGGTTCCTGCTGATAATTAGGCGCATGTTTTGTCAGAAAATCATCCACGGCACCCGGAGTTTTATCGATAATTCCCGCAAATTCCTCCAGCTGAGCATCGCTCATTCCCTGGCTTAATCGTTCGCCAACTCGAAGCTCTAGTTCGCTATAAATATGTTGCAACAACGATTTTTGCTGATCTTCCGGCAACTGGTCCAGTCCCAATTCTTTAAGAAATTCTTCATTCAGTTGGAACATAGTCCTCCTTTTCTTTCGTCTATATGATTAAGTTAAATTATACCAGTAACTGTTTAATATTACTATCCGCGAATCATATTCAGCGCGTCATTGTATAATTTTTGTAGCTCAATCATGGTCTCATTCATCGAGGCTTGAACAATTTCCATTAAATTAACACCATTATTTGCGCACCAATTCAATACTGCAGAAACATCGTCGCCATCCAGTAATCTCATAAACTCATCCAGCCTCACTTCGCCAACAGCCAGTAAAATCTTCCTTGTAATCTTATCCTGTACACTGTTAGCGACGTCTTCCCTCATTTGCTCTTTTTTATCTGCAGGCAATGATCCAAAACCAGCCTGTGCTAAGAATTCGTCAGTAATTTCAAACATTTTTTATCTCCTTGTTTATTTTTATATTTTACCTATTAAGCGTATTTATTCAATACCTTCAATACGTCTGCAGTAGCGCTAGATCCGTCAACTTTCATCCAAACTGATCCGTCAGGGTTATTAAACCATTCCACGGTGTGACCATTAGCCATGGCTTTATCGGCCAGATTATGAAGTTGATCCATTGCGTTTGCGTCACCAAACTTCTCGGCAGCCCAGTCCCAAGGATAGTCGTAAGAATTGAAGTTTGATGTATCTGGATTAATATTATTTACGATTGTTTTGGCAATAGAGTTGTCCATAGAAGATGCGCCGCTAGGCTGCTGTGGTATTTGCCCACTACCAGATTGTGGAGGTGTTATAGGAGTCTTTTGACTTTCAGCTCCAGTAGCATGTGCAGAGTTATCCCACAACCAGTCACCAATGAAACTACCAGCAACACCACCTAAGATAAAACCTGTAGCATACCTACCTAATGACCATAGTACCTTCTTTTGCAGGGCATCCTGCCTCTCTATACTCACATCCTTAAGATTGTCAACTGATACATTGACTGCATGCTCCATAACATCGTCAATTTTCATGTTGGCCACAGTATCTTTAAATGAAGGATCTATAGTTTCAAGACGAGCTTCAGCTATGCGATCTTCGCCACGATGCTCTTCTAGAACAGCTTGTTTTGTTGCTCCAGTAACTCCCAGTTTCGTTACAACACCGACAGCCGTAGTAATAGGCCATCCAGCAGTTCCAGCAAGTAATCCTGTAGCAGTACCTACCACAAAACCAGCACCACCCAACTTCAGCGTCTGAGCAACCTTACCACCATTATTAAACACTTTACCAACTTTAGCGGCAGCTTTCTTAAATATATTACGATCATCGAGCATGTTGTCATACTTATCTGTCGTTGTTCTTGAGGTTTCTTGCATACTTGCAAACGCCGCTTGACCCATTTCCGCTGCTAACTCAGCCTGCTTTTCTGGATCCTGTTTTGCTGCTTCGACTTTATCAGCAAACTTAAGACGCATGTATTCCAATTCGCTCTGCTTCAATTCTTCTGTAGCAGCATTCAACTCTTCTTGTCGTTTCTTTCCGCCAAAGAACTTCTTAAAGAAGTGTGATTCAACGGCAACGCTCGCTTTAGCGAATCTACTTCGAGCAATCTTAAGATTAGTAGCAGCTTCATATGCCTTCAAATCAATCTTCTCTGTTGGGGTGTCATCAACATAAGTCACATTATTAGGCTGATTATCTGGTTTCGCAGACCCCATCGCCAAAGGTTGAGGCTCTTGATCTTGCATCTTATTTTTATTAAGAGTTTCACGTAATCCACTCATGAAACGCTCAGCATCTTCAGGATTGTTAATTAGATAGTCTATTACATCTTCAAAACTTTGTCTAAGATTTTCATTTGCATCGAAATTTTCTGAAGTATCATCTTTTTGCTCTTCAGTTCTATTTACAGCGGAAAGTACTAATGCTGCTGATTCATCATTAGTACTGGATGGACTTCCTTCGTGTTTTTCGCTCATTTTGTGGTGGTTTCCTTTCGCATTCTGTGTTCAGAATGGCAATAAACTTATTTATATCTAAGATACTATCATAAATACACAAAAAAGTCAATACTTAGAACAGTCTACCCCAGAGTTTTCTTCACTAATTCCCTAGTAAAGAACTCCAATTTGTCGCCAATTTCTAAGGTAACCTTTTTCTTCGTCCTGAGACTCAATCCGCACATTTCGCCTTCAAAGACCTCTTTTGCTTCTTGTTGCTGACGCTGCACAGAAGAAACTTCCACTTCAGCAATTTGCTCTCCGCCACGTTTTACGCGCGCCAGCAAGTCCTTAGCGACTTTACCGTGCTTCACTTCACCACCAGCGATTACTTCTTCGCGCATTGTCCTAAACACGCCCTTAATTTCCAGCTCACCAATTTCAGTTTCAACGATTTCTGGCGCCAACAAAGCCTCCATTGAAGCCTTAGCGTCGTCCAACAGTTCATAAATCACCTTAAAAATTCGCACTTCCACATGTTCACGCGCCGCTAATCGCTTAACTGCTGGCGGCAAATCGACATTAAAGCCATAAATCACCGTATTTTCACCGACCGCCAAATGAATATCGTTCTCAGAAATATTACCAACGCCAGTTCCAACAACATGAAGCTCGACTTCGCCATTCGTATCAATCAGCTTCAAACTATCAACCACAGACGTTACCGAACCCTGAACGTCAGCCTTAACGATTACGTTAAATTCTTCCGCATCAAGCTTTCGGTTCATCATCTTAAGAATATCTGCGCCAGTAACATTGGTTGTGGCTGCCATTTTCTCTTGTTCAATTTTAGCCTTTTGCGCCAAATTGCGAGCTTCTTTTTCGCTCTTCGCAATCTCAAATCCATCACCGAATTGTGGCAATTCCTTAAATCCGGTCATATTCACTGGCATACTTGGACCGGCATCTTTAACGGCTTTACCGCGAAAATCTTGAAGCGTTCGGACTCGCCCGTAAGCCGTCCCAGCAACCAGATAATGACCAGGTCTCAAATGACCATTCTCCACCAATAAACCGACTACAGCACCACGACCAGTTTCCATGTGCACCTCAATAACCAAACCTTCAGCCGGAACGTCTTCATCTGCGCGCAAATCTTCCATATCCGCCACCAATAAGACCATATCCAAAAGCTTATCTAAGTTCTGACCAGTTTTTGCACTAACCTCAACCATCACAGTGTCGCCACCCCATTCTTCAGGATTCAAACCATGCTCAGATGCCAATTGAGTTTTTACTAGTTGCGGATTAGCTGCTTCTTTATCAATCTTGTTAATTGCCACCACAATTTTAGCGTTAGCTGACCTGGCAAATCGAATAGCTTCAACAGTCTGAGGTTTAACTCCGTCATCTGCCGCCACCACAATAATCACCACATCAGTCAGTGTAGCTCCGTGCTGCCTTAGCGCCGCAAAAGCCTCATGACCTGGAGTGTCCAATAAAGTGATAGTTCGTCCGTTGCGCTGAGCTTGATAAGCGCTAATATGCTGAGTAATTCCTCCGGCTTCACTAGCCGCTGTTTTCTTATCAAGAATCGCGTCCAGCAAACTCGTTTTACCGTGGTCAACATGCCCCATCACAGCCACAATCGGTGGACGAGGAACTGCCTTGTCTGACAATTTGTGCGCATGGTGATGAATTTCTGTAGAAACCGTCTTTCGCTTCAGCTGCACATCCAGCCCCAATTCTTCAACAATAATCTGTGCAGTCTCAAAATCTAGTCGCTGATTAATTGTTGCAGCGATTCCGTTTTTAAACAATTCACCAATCAGCGTAGTTACTGACAATCCCAGAGTTTCGGCCAACTCGCCAACCGTTACCGAATCCGCAATATTGACGATTTTTTCTGCCATAATAAGCTCCTCTCACCTCTGGGCGTAGCTACGCTTCAGGGGATTTGTATTATTTTTTCTTTGATGATTTGCCAAGTGAAAGAGAAATCTTACGATTTTCCTTATCGATGTCCAAAACTGTAAATTCTTTACGCTCGTTCAACGTAAATACTTTTTCAGGATCAGTACCGTCACCGCCAAGCTCTGATACGTGAACCAAAGCTTCAACCGCTGGACTCAACTGTACGAATGCGCCAAATGGAGTAATTCGAGTTACAGTTCCTTCAACTTTCTCGCCAGGCTTAAATTGCTCAACTTCATCCAGCCATGGATCTTTGGTCAATTGTTTCATACTCAAACTCAAGCGTTCTTTGTCGATTGCAATAATCTTAGCTTCGATAGTTTGACCAACTTTTACGTAGTCAGATGGATTATTAACACGCTCCCAGCTAATTTCTGAGATGTGAATCAAACCTTCAATACCTTCAACGTTAACGAATACACCAAAGTCAACAACGCCCGTAACAACACCTGTAACTGTGTCACCAATTGCCAACTTCTGGAATCGCTCTGCCAAACCTTCTTTAACTGCCTCTTTTTCAGAGAAGATCAATTTGTTAGCTTTGCGATCAGCGTCCAAGATTCGCGCTTTAATATCCTTCTTTACCAAGCTATTCAATCGTTGCAAGATTTCGTCCTTGTCGCTAGAACCTACGCGAGGATAGTGTTCAGCTGACAATTGTGATACTGGTAAGAATCCGCGAATACCTTCGTATTCAACCAATAGTCCACCGCGGTTAGCGTCGTATGGCACAACTGTGATGATTTCGCCAGATTCCAATTTGGCCATAACTTCATCCCAACCACGATCTTTCGCAGCCTTGCGCAATGAAAGTAGCGAATAGCCATCTTCCAATTCGGTATCAATTACGCTAGCAATTACTGAATCGCCAACATTGTAGTTCTTTGAAAGGCTAACTTCGCGGCGTGGAACCAAGCCAACACCCAAAGGCCCTAAATCGATTAAAATTTCGTGCTTCTTTACTGATAAAACAGTACCGTCAACTGTTTCACCAACAGTAAGTTGTTTAACACTATCACCTGCTTGAGCCAGCAAGTCATCCATTGTAATTTTGGCATCTGCCATAAGTCTTCTAAAGACCCCTTCCTTAAAATTGATATTATTCTTCAGGGACATAATAAAAATATCCCCACAGATTATCACAATTATATCACAACAGATAGATAGAAGTCAAAGCTAGATCAGATAGCGAGATCGCTGATAAGCCACCGTTAAAAACGCCAAAATACCAAAAGCCACTGCAGAAATAGCTACATCTTCTGGCCCAGTTTTTGGCAATCCTTTATCAGATTGCTTAGAAGGAATAGAAGGAGCTGGCGTTGTAGATGATGGTGATTGTTGAGACTGAGAAGACTCAGGTGTAGGAGTTGTCTTTTTCGACTCTTCAGTCTTCACGTCGGTTCGAGCCTCACCCCTTCCACTCGACTGACCATTCGTTTTTTGATCTGCAGACTGCTGAGATGCGTTGTTACTCTGTGAATTCTTATTGCTATTCTCTGATGCTACCAAATCACTAGAGATCGGCGATCCATCTTGTGATAAATTATTTTGCCTAATTCCGTAAAGAACAGCCAAAGATATAGCCACTAAAATAGCGCCTACTATTACAAAAACTCCAATTGATCCAGTCTGATTTACTCGCTTCATATTATATCTCCACTCAAATTTTCTCTATTATATCATAATGACCTCTTATAAGTAAAGCTGGTGATATAATAAGAATATGATTATTACGGTTGACACAGGTGGGACCAAAACATTAGTAGCCAGCTTTGACGAGGAAAAAAATCCTAAGCATATCATTAAATTCCCCACCCCTAAAAACGTAGACCAATACATTCAACGTGTTGCCGATCAAATTCACCTGATTACGAATGATAAGCCAATTGACGCGATTTCCATAGCTCTGCCCGGTGTAGTTAAAAACGGCGTGGCAGTGTGGTGCCAAAATCTCGGCTGGAAAAATCAACCTATCCGTGAGCTACTTTCCCGATATTTTCCTAATATACCAATATTCATTGCAAATGATGCCAATATGGCAGGACTAGCAAGTATACTCAGACTGTCTAAAACTCCCAGATGTGGTCTATACATTACCCTGGGGACCGGCGTTGGCACTTCCCTAATCCTGAACGGAAATCTGCATAAAGAGCTTAGCGACTGCGAAGGCGGACATATGTCCTTGAATTACAATGGCAAGATTACCACCTGGGAAGAAATTGCTGCAGGTAGAGTTTTGCAGAGAATTTTTGGCGAATTATCGTCAGACACCCCCCTGGAAGTTTGGGAAGAGGTTGCCAATAGGATAAAAGCTGGATTGCAGCCCCTCATCGCCTTTACACAACCAGATGTCGTTGTTATTGGCGGGAGTGTAGGAGTATTCACATCCTATTTTTCAGATATTTTAAGCGGTCTTCTGGCAGAAAACTTACCCGCCGCCATATCAGTACCAAAAATAATCAGCGCTCCCAACCCAGAAGAAATTGTATTATACGGATGCTACGACAATGCCATCAGTCAACTTGCCTCAAATTGAACACGATTTTCCAGAACTGCAATTCAAGGAGGGTGAAGTATTTTCCTGGAACCCCAATTCACAAACAGTCTATTACGAAAAATTAGATTCACAAGAAGACTTAGTACAACTTTTACACGAAATCGCCCACGCTAAACTTGGTCATAAAAATTATCAACACGACATTCAGCTAATCGAAATGGAGAGATCCGCCTGGGAGTACGCCGTTGATACTTTGGCTCCAAAATACGGCTTAACTCTCAGTATGGACGACGATAATATTCAAGATTCTTTGGATAGCTACAGAGACTGGCTGCATAAACGCAGTCTTTGCCCTCAGTGCGGCGCAGTTGGATTGCAGGCGACCACCTCATCTTACAGATGCATTAATTGCCAATCAAAATGGCGCGTAAATCAGGCGAAATCCTGCCAACTTAAAAGATATCAAATAAAATAAGCCTCTCATACGGAGGCTAATTTTAAGAGATTGGAGCGGTCTTATTCTGCAGTTTTTTGTACGTCTTTTTTCGTACGGCGTGAAATGCGTCCGCCCTTAGCACCAGCGATACGAGCCAAAGCTGGATTTGCAGCAAAGCCACCAGTTCGACCATTTTTACCGCCCTTGCGTCCGATTTTTGCGTAAAAATCTGGATCGCGAGCTAGATTTTTTTGAGCAGCCTTTAAGCCGCCAGCCTTTGTTCCTGCCATAGGAAGGTTTTCCTCCATTTTTAAAAAAGATTTCCACATAAATTTAAGTGGAAACCCTCACCTTTATATATCACACATGATATGTGTTATGTTTATATGCTAGCATATTACTAATACTTTGTCAATATTTACATAAGTAGTTTTTATTGTGAATAAAATATTGCATTTTACTGACGCGTTAGCTATACTAATAAAGTCAGTTTTGACGGCACCTGTTGGAGCTTTAGAAATTATGAGTTCCACCACAAAAAATTCTCG
>CAUTMO010000004.1:0-54011 GCA_963539815.1 uncultured Candidatus Saccharibacteria bacterium
GGCTTCGAACCACGGGGTCGCAAGTTCGAATCTTGCCGGGTGTACCAAAATAGCTCGTCATTATGACGGGTTTTTATTTATAATGAAACTATAAAAACACTAGTCAAGCGACTGGGCTAGCTATTCAATGGCGGGTTCTGAGCCCCTAGCGGCATTTGCGCAGATTGTGAACCTAAAATTTGGCGAATTTGATCAGCGGTGATAATTGTAGTTGAGCCAGGTGCGACAGTTCCAGCCAGCATTTGCTTGGCGACGGTATTCTCGACAGCTCGTTGGACGACGCGACGCATCGGACGAGCTCCCAATCTTGGATCATAGCCAGCCTCGACTAGCAATTTCTTACCTTCTTCCTCGACCGCAACTTGAATTTTTTGCGGCGCCAAAGTCTTATTAACTCCCGCCAAAATCAAATCAACAACCTGCAGCAACTCCTCTTTTCCTAGCGGACGGAACAAAACGATTTCATCGAAACGGTTCAAGAATTCTGGGCGGAATAAATTGGCATTAATCAACTCGTTAATAAATATCTGCTCGAACTGTTCCAATTGATAGCCCCGCTCAATATATTCACGAATTCTATCCGCGCCAGCATTTGACGTCGCAATCACAATCGTATCGCGAAAACTAATTTCTCGGTTATTTTCATCACGCAATATTCCTTCATCCAAAAGCTGCAGAAGTGTCGTCAAAACCTGAGGATGAGCCTTTTCAATTTCGTCCAAGAGCACAACAGAGAACGGGCGCTTCTGAACTTGGGCCGTCAAACTTCCTGGGTCTCTCGCACCATCCGCGATCAACCTAGCCACGTCATCCGGCCTGACAAATTCGTTCAGATCCAAACGAATCATATTGCCTTCACCGCCAAAATAAACATCCGCCAAAGCTTTAGAAAGCTCCGTTTTGCCAACACCAGTCGGGCCAAGAAACAGGAACGCGCCAATCGGTCGATTCTGGTTTCTAACACCTGTGCGCGCGCGGCGAATAGCGTCAGAAACAACCGTCACGGCTCGCGTCTGATTGATCATTCGCTGATGAATTAATGACTCCAAGTTTAACAATTTTTCCTTTTCGTCGCTCAAAGACGCTACTGAAATTTTTATGCCAAGAGTCTTTTCAATCGCGTCATCCACAGATTGCGCGGTCACTAGCCCGCCGCTGGCATAACTTGCCGCCGCTTCCAAAATTTTCAACGCCTTACCTGGCATCACCAAATCTTGAACATAGCGATCGCCAACACGATACGCCTCCGCCAGCGCCTGATACATATATGTCACTTTGTGTTGCGCCTCAAATAAAACCAATTGATCACGCATAATTTTCATAGTTTCGGGTTCGTTTGACGGCTGAATTGCAATTGTATTCAAGGCGTGAGCAAGCTGCGGCTTAGTCTGGGAAATTTGCAAAAATCGCTGATCGTCCATCGTTAAAATCGTCCTAAGCCTGCCCGCCTCCAGAATTGGCAATAACACATTACTTAGGTCAACCGAACCAACGCCTTCTTCGAAGAATAATTGCGCATTGTCCAGACATAAAATCACGTTTTTCGACAGAAAAGCCTCGTTCAAAATCATCGTGACTAGATTTTCCAATTCCCCGCGACCCGACGCTACGCTGATCAACGACGACGCGTCCAGCATAAAAACCTGCTGGTACATCAGCGAACCAGGAACACCTCGATGTCCGTCAATCAGCATTTCAGCAAACGCCGACACGACAGTACTTTTTCCCGCACCGTCAGCACCGACCAGCGTAATATTCTGCCGCCCGCCAGAACTAAACGTTTTAAGCATCTGCCCCAACGCTTCCTCATGCGCAGCCAACTTAGTCGTAAACGCGCCGCCAGATACACTGACGCTAATATTCTGAGCAAATCGACTCAGCAGTGGCGTATAACCAAAAGACCAATCCCTAGCAATTCCGCCCGTATTTAACGGCTTCTCTTTATATTGATCAATCAACGCCTTGATTCGCTCGTACCATCGAATAGCCTCCTCAATATCATGAAAATCGATCTTCATATTCGCCAGCAAAGAATCGTGTTGTGGCAATTGCTTTACTATCGCCGCCGCCAAAACCGCGCTAGTAATCTTCGGACTTTCCGTGCTCTGCCAAATTTCAATCGCCGCTTTCCAAATCTGCTCCGTTCGATTTGGATCATCGACGGAAATATTACGCAAGAAATTCGGCGTCAAACCCAGCCGCACTGCCAAAAATTGCCCAGCTCGCGTACCTGTAATCGCCTCAGCAATATCAATCGGCGTCGGTCTGCGCGGCAATTTGCCCAAAACGTCCGCCGCCATCACATCGTCAATTGTCTTAGGATTTTTACTAATTTCCGCCGTCTTAAGATCTTTTTCCCACCAAATCGACACCATAATCATTGGACCGCTCAGACCAAATAATAGCCAGCCAATCGCCCCGTGTTCAATCAACGACCACAGACCAAGCAGCACCATCATAATGCCGACAGCTATCGCCACGATATGCCAAGCATTGCCAAACCTTACAGAAAATCGCGCCTTCTGAGCCCGCAAACTGTCGTAATTAAATCTCGGCTCTATTTCCATACAGAAACTCCCATTTGCCATAAAATAATTCCGATAAACGGCATCAGCGGCAGCGCCAGCCACATAATAATTCCTACAATCATCCACAAAAATCGTAGCAATATCATCAATATTCCAATAATTATCACCATGGAGCGCACTACCGCGCCAATTACCCGCGAGAACATCTTGTCAAAAAACGCAGATAGTTGCACAGATAAGTCGCCACCAACCGGAGCGGCTGAAATCTGACGGAATGGATTGAATAAAGTTTTCAAAAGTAACCCGACTGAGAAAAAATCCGCGGTTCGTAAAACTCCCAGAAAACTTTGTCGGATATATTGCAACAAGCCATTGCCATACCACCACTGAAAGATACCCACCAAAAACATATTGATATTGTAGCACATCGGCCCGGCAGAGTATAATAGACAATATGGCAAGACAGATGATTAGTACTATTATTGGCAAAAGCGTCAAGAAAGTCGCTAAATTACGCGGTGGCGGTTCAGCCTTGCCGGGTTTGGTGATTGAAAAAATTGACCCAAAATTTATTCAGAGAACGTTGGCAGATTTACCGCAAGGCGTGGTGATTATCAGCGGAACGAACGGGAAAACAACGACGACAAAAATTGTCGTAGAATTGTTGGAATCAGTTGGGCTGAAAGTCTTCACTAATCGCACTGGTAGCAATTTTTCCCGAGGTGTGGCGGCGGCGCTACTTGATGAAGTCAATATCCGCGGCAAGCTAGACGCTGACATTGCGGTTCTGGAACTGGACGAGGCTTGGGCGGTTAAATTCGTGCAAATTGTTCGTCCGCGCTTTTCCCTGCTTCTGAATGTTATGCGCGATCAATTGGACAGATTTGGAGAAATTGACAATACAGCCGCATTGCTTCAAAAAATAGCTGAAGCCACCAGCGACACTGTCGTTCTCAACCGCGACGATCCGCGAATTTTTAAGATTAGCGAACATATTCAGGCTAAAAAAGTTTTCTTCGGCACAACTAGCGAATTACTTCAATTGATGCCGACGGACGACACTCTAAAATACGGAACCGCAGTCGCAAATCAAAGCGTGGCGGCTGATGTTTTATTGAAAAAAATTAACGCTCAACAGGCAACTTTTCAAATTGACAATAAAGAAATTGACGTAGATCTACAACTCACTGGAGTTTATAATCTTCTCAATGCGGCGGCAGCGGTTGCCCTGGCTCGACAGATCGCGGGACCGGAAATTACCGATACGATTTTATCTGCGCTGGAAAACATAAAGCCGGCGTTTGGTCGTGGCGAAACGATTTACCTGAACGGCACGCCAATTGAGCTTATTTTGGTGAAAAATCCGAGCGGCTTTCGGTTGACACTTCTGTCATTCGCCAAAAACAATAACACTACGATGATCGCTGTTAATGACAATTACGCCGACGGACGAGATGTAAGTTGGTTCTGGGACGTCGATTTTTCGCTATTAAAAAACGTAGCAATGATCAGCGGCGCGCGCGCTTACGATATGGCTTTGCGACTTCAATATGACGACATTTCAATTGGGAAAATTGACACAAATATTTCGAAAGCTCTGGAAGATTTCATTAATACCAATCCCGATGAGCCAAAACAGATTTTTTGTAGCTACACAGCCATGACAGCAATTCGTCGCTTGCTGAGCGAAAAAACCGACGTGGAGGAAATATCATAATGAAAATAACAATTGCGCAACTTTACCCGCGAGATATGAATCTTTATGGCGACTGGGGAAACACGTTAGTCCTGAAGAAACGACTAGAACGACGCGGCTTCGAAGTTGAGATTATCGATCACAATCCGGGCGATTCAACGGATTTTTCTAAAATTGATATTTTTGTTGGCGGCGGCGGACAAGATTCTGGGCAGACGATTATCCAAAACGACCTTCTGGCGAGAGCTGACGAACTGCGACAATTAGCAAAAGACGGCGTGCCGATGCTGATGATTTGCGGAATGTACCAATTATTTGGTCGGTTTTTCCGAACACTCAAGGGCGAGGAAATTGTTGGCGCTAACATCCTGCCGATTGAAACGATTGCTGGCGATGAACGGATGATTGGTAACATTGTCATTAGAAGCCAGGAATTTGGAGATATCGTTGGCTATGAAAATCACAGCGGACAAACTTTCTTAGATAAGACCGCCAAACCTCTTGGACAAGTTATTAAAGGCGCCGGCAACAATATGACCGACGCAAACGAAGGTGTTCGCTATAACAACATCATTGCCACTTACCTCCATGGCCCGATTCTACCCAAAAACCCGCAAATTGCAGATTTTCTTATCGGCGAAGCGCTAGAGCGACGTGACATAAGCGCAGATTCGGGGCTGGAAAAAATTGACGATATTTTAGCGAATAAAGCGAGAGAGGTAGCGTTAAAATTATCCAGATAATTCATGAAAAAAATCCGTGTATATCTTAAAAAGCTATATGCATTTCTTCATCAAATGCCCGGTTGGATTTGGCTAATTCCAATCTTAATTTTAGCCGTCAACGTTCGACTTACCTATTTAACAAAAGCCGATATTTGGCACGATGAAGGATATACGGCGGCCATCATTCAGCAGCCGATCAGGGAAATTATCGCCATCACAACCACAGATGTTCACCCGCCGCTTTATTACGTTATTATGCACGTTTGGCAATTGATTTTCGGCAATTCCGTAGCTTCGCTCAGAGGATTTAGCGTTACGTGCGGAGTTCTGACGATTGCCCTATTGTTTCTATTACTCCAAAAACTTTTCTCTAAAAGAATCGCCGTATTTGGAAGTTTTTTAGCAGCGCTAGGACCATTCTTAATCCGCTATAGCGACGAAGCCCGAATGTACGCACTGGCAGCACTTTTGGCTGTAGCAATGACTTACGCATTCGTCGTGGCGGTCGAGCACAAAAATAAGAAGTTTTGGTGGGCACTATACGGAATTTTAGTGGCACTCGGTCTTTATACACAATATTTTCTAGCATTAATACTACCCGCGCATTTCGTATATATTTGGCTAAAACTTGGCGGAAATCACACTGCCATAAAAAATATATTTAAGGATAAAAACGTTTGGCTGGCCGCAGGAACATGCTTTTTACTATTCCTTCCCTGGTTACCAGTTATGATCTCCCAAACCAGCCGAGTAAGTGGCGGCTTCTGGATCCCCGAAGTCACCAAATTCACCATCCCGACAACACTATCGATGTTCTTAACTTATGACGACAGAACTGTCTGCTATTTTGGGTTGCTACTGCTGCCAATTATAATCGCAATTTCATTCATCCTAGCCAAAAAATGCCCAAAATACCAAGCAGCAATTTGGATTTTAACAATTTGGCTGCTGCTGCCGATGATCATCGTTTACATACTCAGCCAGGGTCGACCAGTTTACTTAGATCGATATTTCACTTATTCAGCGCCGGCGTTTTACGGCTTGACCGCAGTATTCATCGGGCTTATTTTTTCTAATAAAAAATGGTGGTCTATTGGAATATCTATCATTCTGACGTTGTTTATCGGTCATTACATGTGGCATATCGGCGGTAAAAATATTGCAGAATCGTCCTGGAATAATACAAATATAGCCATGAATCATATAAATGAAAATATCCAGAGTAGTGATGTTATTATTTCTGGCGAGATCTACACTTATTTTCATACTTCCTATTACAACCGCACAAATAAAGAAATTATACTCCTGAAGCCAAAAGAAGAGCTGGGCTGGGTTGGTGAATGGGGATTAATTAAAAAATTGAATACTCCAGAAATTAGTTCTTTAGAGTCAGTAAAATCTCCAAGAATCTGGCTAATTCTTCGCGAAAAAACATATGACGAATATAAAAAACAAGTTCCGCCCTACTGGCAATTAAAGCAAGAATTCCATGATGGCGACTTGATTATTGGATTATATGAAAATAAAAAATAACTGGTTAAACGCCAGTTATTTTAATACGTTGAATGATTTCAATTGGTCGGGGTGAAAGGACTCGAACCTTCGACCTCACGGTCCCAAACCGCGCGCGCTAGCCAACTGCGCCACACCCCGAAGATATCTCTATCATTCGCTCTGATCTATCTTAACATATATCACTAAATAAGTACAGAATAAATTTGCAAACAAACTTTTATACTTCGTGAAGCATAAAAATAACTTGGCAAGTAGCTTACTTCAGGATAAGATATATTGTATGAATTACACAAAACCGTATACACCTCCAACACTAACCGTGGATGCAGTAATTTTTCAAGTAAACAATAATACCCTGGAAGTGCTATTATTAAAACGACCAAACGAACCTTTTAAAGGAGAATGGGCCCTCCCTGGAGGGTATAACGCCAAGGGCGAGACAACTACAGACGCGCTCGAACGTGTAGTTTTTCAAAAGACAGGCGTAAAAATTAAAGACGACCTACGATACATTGAACAGCTTTATACTTTCGATACGATTAATCGTGATCCGCGGGGACATGCAGTATCTGTAACCTACATGGGTTGTGGACGCAATATTACATACAATGAAAATTTAGAAGTGGCATTTTTTGATGTAAATAAAATACCAAAGCTGGCATACGATCACGCCAACATCATTAAATACGCCAAAGAACGCCTAATTGCAAAAATGACATACACCAATTCGGCATTTGCTTTTCTGGATCGAAGATTTACCTTAACACAATTGCAAACAGTTTACGAGATAGTTTTTGGTCGTGAATTTGACAAGCGTAATTTTCGAAAAAAATTCCTCAGCTTAAACTTAATTCATGAAACTAACAAGTTGTGGCGAGACGGCGCGCATCGTCCGGCAAAATTATATGAATTTAATTCAAGTAAGCTCGAGAATTTAGATCGTAGCTTAGACTAACCTCCCTGTAAAAATCTAGAAAATTTATATTTTTCATAAATTAGTGTTGACAATACAATAACTGGTTATTAGACTAGATAGTAAGTGTAAACTATACATTAAGTAAGGAGGATTTTAGTATTATGGAAAAGTCTAGCTATATATTTGTCGGGGTTGATCCACAAAATGATTTTATCGATGGAAGTCTTGCCGTTGACAAGGCAGAGCAAATCATCGAACCTATCAACTCCATTGCCGACGAGATACGAAAACACGACGGCACGGTTGTATTCACCCGAGACTGGCACCCCGAAAAAACACCACATTTTGACAAATGGCCAGTTCACTGCGTAGCCAACACCAGAGGAGCTGATTTTCACAAAGACCTAAATATTCAGCCTGGCGATATTATCATCAATAAAGGTACCGGTCAGACAGACGGATATTCTGGATGGGAGGGTAAAAGCGAAACAAACGAAACGTTAGAATCTATCATAACGCCAAAAACACCCCATGAAAAAGTTAAAATATTTCTCGGCGGGTTAGCAACAGATTTTTGTGTAAAATCTACTGCCCTAGATATCGCCAAACATTTCAAAGATGACAGGCGTGTCACTACATACTTACTTATAGACGCCATTCGCGCCGTGGGATTAACTCCAACAGCCGAAGAAGAAGCATTATCCGCAATGAAGGAGGCTGGAATATTAGCAATATCAACCGAAGAAGCAAAGAAGATGATTCAGGAGACAATTTAAATGGAGAAGAGTCCAAAAATATCACAAGGATTAGATTACTACAAAGTAACTATGGGAATGAACGAGTTTTTAAAACATCCTGAAGCAGAAGTTACCTTCACATTGAAAAATCGCTCCCCTAATTTACTATCGGAGTTTGTAGCTCCAGAGGAATTTCAAAACAGCCTAAATAATCTAGTTGAAGGATGGCGACCTGATGAAGTAGCCTACTTGGCTGGACTGCAAAACCAAGACGGCAAAGCGACATTTTCGCAAGAATACCTTGATTTCCTAATAAGTAGCCCCTTGCCTCCGGTCAATATCGGATATGATAAGCGCGGCGACCTAGCGGTTGAGGCTACAGGAAAATGGCCCCTAGTTACATTCTGGGAAACCGTTATCATGAGCGAGATAAATGAAATATATTTTCGTAACAAACTTGCACGTGAAGGTTACTCTTTGGAAGAAGTGTATGCCGAAGGAGATCGCCGATTAGACGAAAAGATCAAATTATTAAAAAGCCGCCCAGATATTAAGTTTTCCGATTTCGGCACAAGACGACGCTTTAGTTATGATTGGCATAGGCACGTAATTGAACGAGTTGCAAATGAGCTCCCCGATAATTTTGTCGGAACTTCAAATATATACTTGGCGCATAAACTAGGATTAAAACCAATTGGAACTTTTGCGCACGAAATGCCAATGGTCTACGCTGCACTTGCAGATAAAGCCGGAGACAACCCACTAAGTGGCCACAGTCAGGCACTAAAAGATTGGCAAAACACATACGGCGACGAGCTATCAATTGCCCTAACCGATACATTTACAACTGACTTCTTCTTCGCCGACTTCACTCCAGATCAATGGTCTTCTTGGAAAGGATTACGTCACGATTCCGGCGACCCAATAGAATTTGGAAATAAGGCTATTGAAATTTACAAAAAGAACAGAATTGATCCTTTAGAGAAAACTATCGTCTTTAGTGACGGACTTGATGTGGACGAAATCATTCGGATAGCTGATTACTTTAAGGACAAAATAAATGTAACATTTGGCTGGGGTACAACTTTGACTAACGACCTTGGAATTACACCCAATAACTTTGTTATGAAAGCCACAGAAGTTGATGGGGTATCTACAGTCAAATTAAGCGACACCCCTGGCAAACATACAGGTTCAGGTGATAAAATTAGAGAGTATAGTGAATACGTAAAAGCAGCTTTGGCTGAAAATGCACTGAATAATACTCTAGTTTCTGTATGAAAAAACAATGCCAATATCTATAAATCGTAAATTATGGTATAACGGTCCAAATTACACCGCAGACAGCGTAATAATCAGCCCAATCGCACAAAAAATTCTTTTGATAAAACGATCCAGCGGTGAATGGGCACTACCTGGAGGATTCATCAACTCCAAAGAAGAATCCTTTACCGCAGCAATTCGCGAAACAAAAGAAGAAACTGGAACAATAATTGGTGGCAATCCAATATTAATATACAAAGGGCTGGTTAATGATCCACGCAACAGTCAGATGTCATGGATCGAAACTAGTGCGTATCTGTTCATAGTCAACGAACTATCAGAGGTGTCAGGACGAGACGACGCTATCGACGCAGCCTGGCTACCGCTCAATAATTTGCCTAAATTATACGCATCGCATGATGAAATAGTAGCCAGGGCTATTGATTATTTGTCTTGTCGGTCGCTAATTAAGATAGCAGAGTTTTCCGAAGATTATCGCAATATTAACGGCGGTCATATGCAATACGACAAAATTATCGCCACAAAAAATGGTCATTCGGTATTTATTAAGCGAACATCAACTAGATACGATGATATTAAGCGAAATAGACTGCGCCAATATCTAAGAAAAGAAGCGTTCACGATGTCCTATCTGCGATGCCATGGATATAGTGGAATCCCATCCAGATCAATACTGCGAGACGATGACACTTTCATTATGGATATAATGACGTCCAACGAAGGTTGGCTATGGCGAGCAAAGAGTGAAACGCTAGACACTTATATCAAATCAGCGAAGGAAAAATTTGACGAGTTGGAAAATATACCATTGCCGCCTGATACTTTTGATATCGAATCGTCACGCGATAGTTTTATTAAGGAGGGGTGGGCTTCGTTAGACGAGCAGAAAATAGCTAAACTGAGAGAGTTGTCATTAGGATTCTTAGACAGATTAACACCCCATAGCCAAAATATAGCTAAGAAATTATTGGCAGACTTACCCGCCCTACTAAGCGCCGGAAGCCGACATAGTGATATAAAAAAATTAGTTTTTTGTCATCACGATATTCGACAATCAAATATGGCTTGGCACCCCAAACACGGCACCAAGTTAATCGACTGGAGTTGGTCTGGACCTGGAGAATCCGGTAGCGACATCACTAGCCTATTAATCGACCTACATAAAAGCGGTCATAATATTTCAAACTATTACAAAGAAATAAATTTAGATCACTGCCTAACCTTAATGGGTTTCTGGCTAAACCATGCAACGTGGCCATATCATGGCGACGACACTCTTAGATTTCAACAATTTTTATCGGCGTTAAGTGCATACGAAATATATACAACTATTTAAGCATTCACGGCTTCAATCTCAACCGACAGCACTTCTTTTCTGATTGGCAAAGATTGACCGGGCTCGAACGTATAAACCAGCAATTGACCAAACGGCATTTCTACATTCGCCATCTCGGCTTCTGGAACTTGGTCGAGATGTTTAATTAAAGCTCGAATAGAATTGCCGTGAGCCACCAATAAAATATTCTCACCATTCTGCAATTTCGGCAAAATCTCTTGCTCAAAATATGGAACAACCCGCGCATAAACATCTTTCAAAGTTTCGCCGCCCGGCACTGGATAATCCCAACCGCGCCGAATGCCATTAAAAGCCTCTTCGCCAATCTCCGCTTTAACTTCCCATTTATTTTTTCCAGTCAAATCGCCATAATCACGCTCGTTTAACTCAGTTGCATGCGTTGTTGGTAGATTTTCGACACCACACCCCTCAAGTAGCGCCGCCAAAGTTTGTTGTGTACGTTTTAATGATGAAGTGTAAGCTTCATTAAATACCACGCCTTTCAATAAAGCACCCAATCGCACAGTGTCATTACGACCCTTTTCCGTCAAATTAACATCTGTCCAGCCAGTCCACTTACCGAGCAGATTCCACTCGCTCTCACCGTGCCGACTAATAACTAATATTCCCATTATTTCCCTCCAATCATCGGCGCAAAAAACTCTACAACTTCTTTTTTTACACCGTCATTATCAATAATTTTCGTATTTACGTAACCGAATTTATCAATTGCCCAAAATCTAATTGCCCAGAGTAGCGACATATCTTCAAAATCAACCTCATCTTTGGCAATAAATTTGCTAGCCACAATTTCCGATTCCTGCAATTTTATCTCAGAAAAAGCATCGTTTTCTAACTTCGTAAAAAACACAAATTGATGCGTCAAAAACTCATCAGAATGACGCGAAGCGACCATCGAAAGCTTCAAATCCTTAGGATCGACTTGAATATCAACTTCTTCTTTCACCTCGCGCACCGCCGCTTCCAACGGAGATTCTCCAGCGTCAATAATGCCACCAGGCAGCGACCAATGGTCTTTATAGCCAGCCTTGACGATCAATAGTTCGCCTTGCTCATTTTCAATCAGTACCGCCGCGCTGGAAAAACGCCTGTCTAAACTTGCCAGCCAAGCCTGTCGCTCTTCATCTGTAAATTTCATTATTTAGCAAACTCAATTGCTCGCGTTTCGCGAATCACGTTAACCTTAATCGTGCCAGGATATTGCATTGTCGACTCAATTTTCGTCGCAATATCTCGCGCCAATTTAATCGCCGACAAATCATCAATCGTCTGAGGTCTCACAATTACACGAACTTCACGGCCGGCAGAAATCGCGTAAGCTTTATCAATCCCCTCAAAGCTCGTAGCGACATTTTCCAAATCGCGCATTCGCTCTGCAAAATTCTCAGCAGAAACGTTACGCGCACCTGGGCGCGCAGCCGAAGCCGCGTCGCAAACTCGAACAATAATCGCTTCCGGTGTCGTTGCCTCGATATCATCGTGGTGTGCTTCGATTGCGTGAACAATTCTCTCATCCATGCCATATTTACGAGCCAATTCCGCCCCAATGTGATGATGTTTACCCTCGATTTTATGCGACACTGCCTTACCAACGTCATGAAGAAGTGTAGCAATTTTTGTAATGCGCACGTCCGCACCGATTTCCTCAGCAATCATCCCCGCAATTTGCGCCATCTCAGTCGAATGCTTCAAAACATTCTGACCGAAGCTGGTGCGAAACTTCAACTCACCAAGCAGCAGTAGCATCTCCTTCGGAATCCCAACCACGCCAGTTTCACGCATAGCATCTTCGCCGGCTTGTCGAACCTCTTTTTCAATCTGTTTTTTAGCCTTAGCGACCACTTCTTCAATGCGCGCAGGATGAATACGACCATCCTTCATCAGCATCTCAAGACTCAAGCGAGCGACTTGTCGGCGAACAGGGTCAAAACTCGACAAAATAATCATGCCGGGTGTATCGTCAACTAAAATATCAACGCCAGTTTCGCGCTGCAGTGCCTGAATATTACGCCCTTCCTTACCAATAATTCGACCCTTCATCTCATCATCAGTCAACTTGACCGCAGTCACCGTGCGCTCAGCAGTCACCTCGCTGCTCATTCGCTCCATCGCGGTCACTAGGATCATTTGCGCCCGCTCTTCAGCGTCATCCATTGCGTCATGTTGTAGTTTCGACACCAAACCAACCAAGTCTTGCTTAATGTCGCGCTCAGTCATCTGCATTAGCTTATCAGCAGCGTCTTTTTTCTTCAATCCAGCGATTTTCTCCAATTTCTCCTGCTGTCTGGAGCGGATGTCGCGAATTTCATTTTTAAGATTATCAACTTCATCCTCATGCGCGCGCAATTTTTCTGCTCGCCGATCAAGCTCCTCCAATTTATTGTCCAGAGTCTTCTCGCGATCCGCCAAACGATTTTCGGTCTTTTGCCATTCCTTGCGACGTTCATTTTCAATCTTAAGCGCCTCGTCCTTAGCCTTAAGGACAATGTCGCTCGCCTTAGTTTTTGCATCCGCCAGATCTCGCTCAATCTGATTTTTACCGTTAATTTGGCGAGTTCGCTGATATCCAACAAGACCAGCAACGCCCGCGCCAGCTCCAACAGCCGCGGCAATAATTACTTCTATCATTATCATTCCTTTCCGATCAGCCGCCCCTGAGTGTTCGTCTCAAGGAAAAATATCAACAGCCAATCAACTTCAAACTATCTAATTAGGCGGATCAAAAATCACAAACCGCCGTAATTTAATTATACACGGTTTTGATGGTTTGGGCGATAAAAATTATTTTCGCGGCGCAGTGATATTCGCAGCAGCACCGTACTCTGGCATAACAATTTTTTCATTCTCGCCAGAACGCAATTTGCCCAAAGCCAAATCACGCCAATTGTCACCCATCGCGCCAACAATAGGAATATTCAAGCTGTCCGCCAAAGTATTCACAACCGTCAAACCAATTCTTAGGCCCGTAAAACTTCCCGGCCCTTTCATCACGCCAATGCCGCTTATCAGATGCAAATCGCCAGTCTTTTCTTCCAAAAATTTCAACAAATTCCGCGCCAACGTTCGCCCAGCTTCCCATTCAAAATCCTGACGATTTTCTCCATTGACTATTGTCAAAAAACATGTTGATGTTGAAGTGTCCAATAAAATTATCACGCCATATCCTCCTTTATCTTTTCCAAAAATTCATCAGATTTTTTGCCGCCAGGATAAAATTCCACAAGCCGCCCTTCTTCGCTAATCGCAGTAATTTTTATCACTAACCGATCGTTCGGTAATGCATCGTCAACAGCGCCAGCCCATTCAACTACAACCACCGAATTAGAATCCACCACTTCGCGAATCTCCTCGCTCATAATTCCAGCATTTCCCAATCTATAAAAATCGTAATGTGCCAAACTCAGACCGCGAGGTGAATCGTACACGCGCGAAATCGTGAAAGTTGGACTCTGAACTGGCTCGTCAATCTCTAAAGCCTGCGCAATTCCCTTCGTCAATGTGGTTTTCCCCGCGCCAATATCACCGACCAATTCCAGCACTTCCCCGCCAGAAACAGCCCGACCAATTGCCGCGCCCAATTCTCGCATTTTCTCTTCACTAGAAATATTCACTCTTATATTATACTATGCTAGCTTTTTTTTGGCGATGATAGTACAATAACCATAAGAGTTATGCGTGTTTCAGACCAGACAATTGAGAGTATTCTGAAACAAGGTGGGGTTGTTGATGAGCCGCAGCTTGCTGATTTGAAATTGATTGCTGAACGGTCGAAGCAAACATTGCAAGAGACCGCTATTGAACAAAAAGTCATTTCTGAGGAAGATTTGACAAAGTTGATCGGCGATTATATCGGCGTACCTTTCGTGCGAATTGAACCAAAGGATATTCCCGAAGATATATTGAAACGAATTCCTGAACATATCGCGCGCCAGTATAATGTTGTGCTTTTTGAGAAAAATGAGGACGACAGTTTGTCGCTTGCGATGGAAGACCCAGACGATGTGCAGGCATTGAACTTTATTCAGAAAGAAATTGGCTACAACACTAAGGTTTTCCTAGCAACAAAAAGCAATATTTTGGACTGTTTGGAAAATTATCGCGGTAATATTAACGCCGAGCTTGATGAGGTTATCGCAGTCCAAAAAGACGCTTCCGCCGAAGACCAAAATGTTAGCCAAGATGATTTTGCGGAAAATTCACCAATTGCTCAAACTGTTAATTTGCTACTGGAATATGCCATAAAATCCAACGCTTCCGACATTCACATTGAGCCGCGCGAAGATTACGTTCAGGTTCGCTATCGAATTGACGGTGTTTTGAAGGAAGTTAACAAATTGCCACGAAACGTTCACGGCGCTTTGGTGAGCCGCATTAAAATTCTCTCTAATCTGAAAATTGACGAACGCCGCGTGCCGCAGGACGGTCGATTTAAGATAAAAGTTTCAGGAAAACAATACGCGCTTCGCGTTTCGACATTGCCAATTGCTGACGGCGAAAAAGTGGTCATGCGTATTTTGGACGAATCGAACCAGGCTGTTAAACTGGATCAGCTTGGATATTGGGGCCTGTCGCTCGCAACTGTAAAAGACGCAATGGCCCAGCCGAACGGAATGATCCTAGTGACTGGACCGACTGGTTCGGGAAAATCAACCAGCTTGTTTAGCGTCTTGTCTGAACTCAATACTCCAGATGTCAATATTTCCACAATTGAAGACCCAGTAGAATATAAAATTCCTGGCGTAAATCAAACCCAGACCAACGCCAAGGCCGGGATGACTTTCGCTTCAGGACTAAGAGCCCTACTCCGCCAAGACCCAAACATCATCATGGTCGGAGAAATTCGCGACGGCGAAACCGCAAACCTTGGTGTTCAAGCGGCGCTAACTGGGCACTTGGTGTTCTCCACTCTGCACACAAATAACGCTGCGACATGTTTGCCACGTCTGCTGGATATGGGAATTGAACCATTCTTGATTGCTTCAACCGTGAAGGCGGTGATTGGACAGCGACTAGTTAGACGCCTGTGTATGAATTGCCGCCAAGAATATACTCCAAACGAAGAAGAAATAAAATATATTGCCGAGATGTTTAAGATAAATACGGAGTCAATTAAAAAAATTCACAGCCTCGAAGAGCAAGCTTTTGAGGATAAAATTGGTGGTGATACACCCATGGGATCAACGGATTCAACAATCGGACGCTTATGGAAGCCAAACCCAGAAGGTTGCGACGAGTGCGGACATAACGGATTCAAGGGGCGCGTTGGCATTTACGAGGTTCTTGGCATTTCCATCCCTATCCAAAAAATGATTACCGCCAACGCCACCAGCAACGATATTCAAGATCAAGCTATTTCTGAAGGTATGGTGACAATGCAGATGGATGGACTTATTAAATCACTGCGCGGAATCACCACCGTGGACGAAGTTTTGAGAGCAACAAGGGAGTAACATTATGCCAATTTTTGAATATTTGCTTGTCAATAAAAAGAAAGAGACCATCTCTTCAACGATTGAAGCGGCCGACAAACTATCTGCTATTAACAATTTGAGGTCACGCGGACAATTGATAAAAATTGAAGAAAAAGGCGCAAAAAAAGAGCTTAGTTTTTCTTTCGGCAAGAAAAAGAAAGGTGCCAAGACTGAAGAATTGGTGATGTTTACTCGCCAATTAAGCGCCATGGTTTCAGCCGGAGTCCCAATTCTTCGTTCCCTTAACTCCATGGCAAAACACGCCGAAAGCGCCAATTTCCGAGACACGATCAACGCTGTAATTAAAGACATTGAAGGTGGTATGTCTTTTGCGGATGCCCTGAGTAAACACCCAGAAACCTTCAATGATATTTACGTGAACATGGTTGCTGCGGGTGAGACCGGAGGTATTTTGGACGATATCTTAAAGCGTCTGGCCCTGCAACAAGAGAAAAACTCATCCATGAAGAAAAAAATTAAAGGCGCCATGACGTACCCAATTGTCCTTTTAATCATTACGATTATTGCCTTCTTCATCCTCATGATTTTCATTATTCCAGTCATCGGTAAAACTATTAAAGACATGGGCGGACCCGACGCTAAATTGCCACTTCTTACTGAAATTATGCTCGGAATTAGCGATTTTGTAGTGTCATTTTGGTATATAATCATTCCAATATTTGCCGGAAGCATTTGGCTATTGATTCGCTACATTAAAACCCCAAAAGGTCGCGTAAAATTTCACAATATCATCATCAAAGTTCCAGCTGTTGGTCCAATTGTTAAAAAGGTGGCAATCGCCCGCTTTACTCGAACCTTTTCTGCTCTTATCGGCGCGGGCGTGGCTGTGCTTGAAGCGCTGGACGTAACTTCGCGTGCCGTCGGAAATGTCGCATACGAAAAATCCCTAAAAGAAGCCACCAGGCGAGTCCAAAACGGTGAAGTTTTATCAAAAATTATCGCAGAGCAGGACGATTTATATCCGCCAATCGTAGCACAGATGTTGTCTGTCGGTGAAGAAACCGGACAAACGGACAAAGTTCTGGTTAAAGTCGCTGACTTTTATGAGGAAGAGGTCGATACCGCGATTGACGGCGTTAGCTCTATTATTGAGCCAGTAATGATCGTTGCTATGGGCGTTGTTATTGCCCTGGTGGCGGTTAGTGTTATGGGTCCAATTACAAGTATGGCGGGTCAAGTTAAGGAATAATAGTTTTTCAAAAAAGCTTATGCTATAATACCGATATATAGGTGGGAAAATAATAACGTGTCGAGCATATTTTATAGAAAAAAACCAATCATCGGCCTAGATATCAGCCGAACAAGCATAAAAGTAATGTCGATTGATAGAAATCGGATGCTGGTTCATGGATATGGATCGATTAACCTCGATTCTCAAAAAAGCGACGGAAATTCTGCAGACAACACTGAATATTTGGCGCAGAATATCAAAACGTTATTGAAGAAAAACGTCGTAGGACAAATTAACAGCAATCGCGTAGCGCTGGGCATACCAACCAACCGAACATTCTCACGGACATTTAGCCTGCCTGTGAAAGAAGAAAGTAATATTCGCAGCGCAGTAAACTTGGAAGCCGAACAATACATTCCAGCTCCATTAGATTCTCTTTACTTGGACTATCGAATCATCAATCGCACGAAAGATGAACTTAGCGTACTAATGTGTGCTGCACCAAAGAAAATGATCGACAGTATGTTAGACGCCACAAAACAATGCGGCCTGGAAGTTGCAATAATTGAGCCAAACATCAGTGCAATCGCTAGACTCCTGAAGCGCACGGAAGAAGGAATGCTCCCTACTGTTATTGTCGACATAGGCACATCAACTACAGATATCGCAATTCTAGATTCCGATATACGTGTGACGGGCGGCTTAAATGTTGGTGGCTATTCACTCACCTTAAATTTAGCTAAAAAAATGAATGTACCAATTGAGACAGCTCATCAATTTAAGGTATTAAACGGATTAAATCCCGGTCCAAGGCAAGCCAGAATCGCAGGAGCCTTGCGCCCAAGTTTGGAAAAAATGACCAACGAAGTTAAGCGCGTTATGCGATATTACACAGACCGCTTCCCTGATGAGAAAAAAATCGAGCAAGTTCTCATCGTTGGCGGCGGCGGTAATCTTCCAGGAATTGGTGATTTTTTCACAAACGAGCTATTAATGCCAGCACGCGTGGCAAGTCCGTGGCAAATGCTCAATTTCGATGGACTAGAGCAGCCAGCAAAACAGCTTCGCTCCCAGCTATCACCAGTTGCGGGACTAGCCTTGATTAAGCAGGAGGATATTTATGATTAACCTTCTCCCTCCTCAAGAAAAAAAACAAATCAGCGCCGGGCGAGTAAATGTCATCTTAAGACGATATTGCATCATATCATTAATATTTGCAGGTTTACTATTCTTAACTATTGGCGGATTTTATCTGTTCTTAGAAAATAGCCGCACCTCAGCTCAAGCTAACATTGACGAAGGAAATGCCAAACTTGCTCAATATCAATCGACGCAAAAAGAAGTTAGCGAGTTTAAGAAAGACCTCGACTCGGCTAAAGTAATCATTAACAGCGAGGCTCATTACTCTACAATTATTCCAAAAATTGCACAATATATACCATCGGGTATGGTTTTGGACTCTCTGACGCTAGACACTTCAGCGCTAGATAAACCATTGTCATTAACAGCTCTTGGAAAAAATAAGGATGACGCTATTCGAATAAAAACTAGTTTAGAAAAATCAGAGATATTTAGCGACGTCCACCTGGAAACCGTTGTTTATAGCGGCGGTAACCAATCGTCAGACAAACCTGCAGATTATCCAATTACTATAACAATTAGCGTTACACCAAAGCCAGAGGTCTTAAAACAATGAAAAAAGCTCTAAATGCCAGCATTGCGCGAATCATCTTGTCGTTATTATTGCTCATAATATTATCAGCAATGGTAGGGCTGGTTATTTTCGCCTACTCATTCCTAAGCAAAACATCAGAAGAAGTCGGAAAAATGCAGACCGAAGCAACTGCAGTTGACGCAAAAATACAAAGTTTGCTCGCGTCAAAATCTCAGCTCGACCGTAATTCCGACACAGTTAAAAAAGCAAAGAATATCGTCTCAGAATCGAAACTTTATCAATACCAGAATCAGATTATTCAGGATTTAAACACCTACGCCGACCGCGCCGGCATTCCGATTAAATCTTTCTCTTTCCAAAACGAACCAACAACTTCTGCTAAGACAGCGACACCTAGCAAGCAAACATCCGCCAGCCCTGCCGGAGTGAAAAGCACTTTCGTATCAATTCAGTTGGGAGACCGTATAGATTACACGAAATTCCTACATTTCCTTAGTCTTATTGAAAAAAATGTCACTCGAATGCAGCTTTCAGGTGTGTCAATTTCCAGAGGTGCAAATAATCATGAAATATCAATACAATCACTTGAAGTAAAGGTTTATACACGATGAGTCCATCAATATCAGAACAACTCGAGCCAATCGTAAAATCACTGTCAAAATTCCTGTGGCGATTTCATGTGATAATATATAGTGTTGTCGTAATCGGAGGCGTAGCAATCGCGATATTTCTTTTGAGCGGACTTTTAGCAGTTCCTACCGAAGAACCACAAACTGCATCAATAAGCTTCGATAAAGAAACCATGAAAGTTATTAAAGACTTCCGACCGTCAACTTCAGCAAACGACTCGTTTAGTCTGCCAGCTGGTCGCTCAAATCCGTTTGCTGAATAGAACACAACCGTTTATAATATAGTTATGCTTATATCCGCAGATCGTTTCCTTGATATTCCCGTCATGAGTCTTCAGACGGGCTCTGAACTGGCGCGAACATCGCGGGAAATTATCAATCCGAGGAATTTGTCTATAATCGCATATGAACTTGAAGGACGACTTCTGGACCAACATCCTAGTTTACTTCGTATTGACGATGTCAGAGAAATCGGGCCGCTCGGTATGATTATCGATTCAACCGATGAAATCATCGGAATTGATGATGTAATTACTATAAAAGAAATTTATGACATCAATTTTACATTAAAAGACAAGTTGGTTATTGATGAAAAAAATAAGAAAATCGGAAAAGTTATCGGATATACATTGGCGGCTGGGAATTTTATTATACAGCAACTCCGAATTCGACGACCGTTCTTGAAAAGTTTTGGCGACACAGAGCTACTTATTCATCGTTCTCAGATTATAAGAGTAACCGACGATAAAATTGTTGTAAAATCGGCAACCATCTCACACATAGCCGAAAAAACACCTATTCCGCAGATAAATTCATACGAAAATCCATTCCGTAAGCAGCCTCGTCCGCAACCAGAATCTACAAAAGTTGATTAATCATTTGGGTTTTCAAGAGCCTTCTTAATGTCGTCGTAAGAAAAACCCTGTCTAGACAAATATTGCATTAACTTCTGCTGATCGCTATATCGATAACGTTTTTTAGCAATAACCTTCCGCAACTCCTCGTCATCGGAGCGAATATTCTCTTTAACTAACGACTCAATCGTTGCATTATCAATTCCCTTTTGCGCCAACTCCAGCTTCAAACGACGAATACTGGCGCCTTTTTTTATGAACCGTTGCTCAAACCAAAATCGAGCAAATTTTTCATCGTCCAAATATTTTTTCTCAATAAGACGGTCCAAGACGCGCTCAGCAATCTCCGGTTTTACTCCAGAACGTTCAATAATTTTTCCAGTTTTCGCTGAACGTCGACGAGTGGCTAGCGTTTTCCGACGTAGGTAATCGCGTACTTCTTTGATGGCTCGCGGACGCATTAAGCAGTACTCTATAGACCTAGCATACAACTTACCAAACTGGCTATCGTCTTCTAGTTTCGAAATTTCCTCTTCCGTATATTCGCGACCAATCTTGATGCCCAGCTCGCCGACCTGGAATACGTCCAAGCTAAAACGATATTTCCCGTCAACGCTTACATTGACACGATTTTTATCACGAGCCTGAAGAGAAATATCGGTGATTTTCATGAAACTATTATAGCGCTAAAATTATACGCTAGCTACTGGTGGACTATTCGACCACCTCAACCACTTTGCCATGCATGCCGTTATAGCAAGCAGCAGCACGCGGCTTAATAATAACCGGCAGTTGGCGCGGAATGGCGCTCATATCGACATCGCCAAGCGTACCAGCCTCGACACACCCAATTGTAATGTGTGGACGAAATCCATCGATATCCAGCCCTGGATGAATGTCATCCAGCATTTCAAGCAACTTCCGGCGCACTTCAACCATCCAGGAGGTTTTCTGTACGCGCAACTCAACCCAAACACAGTTACCAGCTTCATCTGGCAAAAAGTTGACACCGTCAAGCACCAGTTTGTCTAGGGACGGCAACGCGGCGGCAGCTAACTTGAGACGCGGTATATCCTGCTCAGTTACATTGATCAGCGTTGCGTGCGGAATAAACTCACCGAAATCAAGATTCATTTTTTCCGACAGTTCTCGAAGGTAAGCAGTCTGCTCGTCATCAAAAATAAGATTAACTGACGCCATATGCTTTTCGGCTGAATATCTGGACTCTACTGCTCGCATTAGCTTTCCGCTTCCTTCACTTTATCACGTACTTTCTGATCAATTTCCGCCAAAACCTCAGGATTTTCCTTCAAATAAGTCTTCGTCTTATCGCGCCCCTGACCAATTGTTTCGCCGTTATATTTATAAAACGCACCCGACTTTTCAACTATACCGTGCGTTGCCGCCAAGTCCAGAATATCGCCAGTTTTACTAATTCCCTCGTTGTACATAATGTCAAATTCAGCCACGCGGAACGGCGGTGCAATCTTATTTTTCACAACCTTAATTTTCGTGCGGTTACCAATAATATCATCGCCAACTTTGATTTGACCAATTCGACGAATGTCAATTCGCTGCGACGCATAAAACTTCAACGCATTGCCGCCAGTTGTCGTTTCAGGATTGCCAAACATCACGCCAATTTTCATACGAATCTGATTGATAAAGATCACCGTGGCTTTTGACTTATTGATAATTCCCGTCAATTTACGTAGCGCCTGACTCATTAATCGAGCCTGAAGACCCATATGAGAATCACCCATATCGCCATCAATTTCAGCCTGTGGCGTTAAGGCAGCCACCGAGTCGACTATCACCAAATCCACCGCGTTCGAACGAACCAACGTCTCCGTAATTTCCAATGCTTGTTCGCCGTTATCTGGCTGAGAAACCAACAAATTTTCCGTGTCCACGCCCAAACGCTTAGCGTATGCTGGATCAAGCGCGTGCTCGGCATCAATAAACGCCGCCGTTCCGCCCTGCTTCTGAATTTCTGCAATAGCGTGAAGCGTTAGCGTCGTCTTACCTGAGCTTTCTGGACCATAGATTTCTATGATACGACCCTTTGGATATCCGCCACCAAGCGCCAAATCCAAGCTCAAAGCACCAGAAGGAATTACTTCAACATCGACTTTGTGAGCCTCGCCCAATTTCATAATTGATCCGTCGCCAAACTGCTTAGTGATTTGATCCATCGCTAGACCAAGTGCCTTAAGCTTACCTTCATCAACTTTTTTATCCGATGCCTGACTTGACTTTTTTGGATTTACTGTTTTACTGTCTGATTTTGCCATAGCATTCCCTCCTTAGTTACTTCCTTTATTATACCGATTTGTCGCAAGATTTGCTATAATTACATTCATGAATAAGCGAAACGGTTTCACTATTATTGAACTTTTGGTTGTAGCGACTTTCTTGATTATCATCGCAATCTTAGGTTTCTCACAATATACAAAATTAACCAACGAATCAAACAACGCCAAAAAACGCACCGCGATTAACGCCATGCATTATAGCCTGGAAGAAGGTTTTTACGTTAAAAATGGCTATTACCCAGAGAAGTTAGAAGAAGGTACGCTTCCGACTATGGATCCCGCATTGTTAAAAGATCCGCAAGGTAAGAAAATTGGCGAAAAAGACAGCAGTTATCGTTATGAATCTTCAAATTGTAATGACGGAAAATGCAAGTCATATAAACTCGTTGCAACGCTTGTTGATGAAGACGACTACATAAAAGAAAGTCGCCACAAATAATTAGCTAATCATCACAAACAGGGCGGCCATTCTTAAAGTCTTCAATGGCATTATTGATTATCGCAATTTGCTTGCGTGGATTTGCCACAAAATGAAATATATATGTTGTTTCCTCGCCTTCGGTACTGAGACGAATCGTGCCATAATTGAAAAGAGTCTGAATAATGCCTGATTGGAGGAAGCTTGCATCTTCAATACTGCCTAAGCTCACCGTTTGTTCATGCCTATAAAATAAGCTACCCTGGATTTCCTGAATTACACTTTCGTTGGTCATGTAAAAATGATTTTGCAAATATATCCACAAAGACACCGCACCACCAAGCGCCACTATCCCAATAAGCAACATTGCCACACCAAACACATCGGTCAGCGAAGGCATCGGCGAGATAATTGCGTCACGAGCAATTGACGGATAAAACATCACAAACACCATGATCATCACCACCAAGAAAACCGAAATTCCTGTCGGGATTAGCATACCAATTGGATGGCGTTTAATGTCCAAAATGATATATTCGCCTTCGCTCAAATTGAGATTCGGGTATTGCTGAACTGATTTTTCATGCTTTTGTTTCAAGTCATCGCTAATAGTAAACGGCTTCGGGTCAATATCTCGCGCAACATGTACGACTTGCGGTTCATTAGCATACTGACTACGCAATCGCGGATCAAAATTCTCCCCATCAATAATTTTCGGTCTTGCCGTCACATAAGAATTCGTCTGCGCCACAACCGGAGCTGGACGACCAGTCTGTGGTGGATGATGGTACAGTGGTCGACCATCAGCATCGTATGCAACAGGCTGCGTTAAATCTTCTGACGAGGATGTTTGTGGATTCATGCCTATATTATAACACGACAGAACTTAAGATAGCCTTGTTTTTCGGCGATAAACTTTTATAGCTATTATTATTACACTGATTACAGCCACTCCAACGGCCGCAGCAGCACCAAACCACAACGATCCGCCCCTGTTGTCTTCATTATTATCCTCAGATTTTTTCTGCGCTTCCACTAGTTCCGCCCCATTCACGCTACTATTTTCCTGAAGTTTTATATCTTTACCGCCAGAATCTATGGTAGCTATTTTCTTGTTATTGCCAGCGTTTACTTTATTACTCGAAGCGACGTCAGCAGGCTTACGATTCGTATTTTCTTTTTTACTATCATATTTCTTTGCTTGATTCTTTTCATACTCTAACATCTGATAATATCCATATTCTTCCAAATATCCCGGATCAGAATCACAAGCATCACCAATTCCATCCTTGTCATAATCAGCTTGATCTGGATTCGCTACATCTGGACAATTATCAAATTCCCGTTCATGTTCATCGCCGTCATCGCTAACCGTCAAAGTTGTCGTTGCTAAGTTCGTCAGTCCAGAACTATCAGTCACCCTAAGTGTTAGCAACCCAGAGAATTCCTTAGTAAACGTATAATTGACAAAAGGCTTGTCTGTCGTCACGTCATACACGCCGTCTTGATCGACATCCCATTCATATTTCACGATTTTACCATTTGCCGAATAAGAACCAGCGCCATCCAATTCTAATGTGTCGCCAATTTTCGCCACATATTGACGATTTATCCAAGCATTCGGTTTGTTTGCCACATTTTCAACTGACGCATTAACTTGATCAACGAGCTTATCGCTATCATCAGCTTGTAAATATGCGCCGCCCGTTCTTTCAGCCAAAGACATCACAGGTGTCATCGCATCATGTCCAGAAGTATCAATAATATATATTTGAGCCGGGTCAACAGCATAAGCAGCATCAACGATAGATTGTTCGGTTAGCTCAGTAACTGGTTCTGGATTCTTAGCTGGAGCGTCACCAATCACAATCATAATCTTCTTTACTCCCGCTCGCCACTGTAGATTCAGCCCCGTCTTAATACCAGAATAAACAGATTCTTTCCAGTCACCACCATTACCGAGTTGAATAAAATTGACAGCCTTGTTAAGCGCATCGACATTACTCGTAAAATCTGTCTCAATTTTGGACGGATAGTCATCCGAGCTTCCGCCACAACACGGATGATCTTGATAAGTGACTAGTGCAAATCTAGCACTTTTGGTTTTCAAACTGATCGACTCGACTATATTCCGAATGTTATTTCTAACAGCACTAATTGAACTATCCATCGAACCAGTCGTATCAATAACAAATACTACATCAATATCGCCGTTCGTTTTCGTTATTGGTTTCACTAAATTGGGCAGTGGTACTTTTTCGCGAAGCGCTGACATATAATTGCTATGCCCAAAGAAGTTCGGGTGATACCACGAGCTCATATTGAATGCATTTGGCTCAAGGAATTCATGAATCCAACGATCGTGATTCTTCTTAAATATTGAGGCGTCTGGTTCATGCCCAGAAAACCGCTTTGGCAAACTGTCAATAAAAATCACTTTCTCTTTACCGAGGCTTTTATTATATTCCTCAACCACCTTTTTCTGACGTAAATTACCTTCCAGCCCCAACTTGCGCACTTCGCTAGCAACCGAAAAATCGGATAGCTTCTCGCCATTATCAAGCGCTAGTAGTGGATATCCTAAAAGAACTATTTTCGCGTCTGGACGTAAACGAGAATTAAGCGATGATAAAATGCCTCTAAGATTTAGTTCTAAATCTCCCATATTATTTCTTGCGTCATTTATCTTTGTTTTGCAATCTGAAGCAGATCTTATTACAGCAGCAAAACAAGATTTAACAATGCCGTCAAAATCCAAATCATTTCCACCAATCGTCATCATTACCATATCCGTGCTGCGATCCACGCTATCAAGTTGTCGTCGAATCGTATAATTACATCTTACATTGACTCTTTTCTGATTTTTTCCGCGCTTAGAACCAATCGTACTACTTATGATTCTATAAGCAACTTTTAAGTCATTATTCGGTTTAATATTGCAAATATCCTTATCTTCTGCGTATTTAATAATCTGTTCATTCGTCGCTAGCTTGCTCGGATCATCACTAATCGTTTTTACGACACTACCCGCATTCTTATCCTTCAAGAAGTCATTAATTTTAGCTCCAGAACAAGCGCGATTTATAAGCGTTACTGACAGTCCGTTATTACTTAGCCATCTTTTATACATTTCTGCCCAGTTATTACTGTTGCGATGACAGACATTAGGACCATATTCATACCCATCAGCACCATTGCCAGCCGAATAAGAATCGCCTAGTAATGTAATCGTAAGTTTCTTTCCTGCGTAATTATAAGGGACAACTTCGCCTTGAGCCGACTGTTGTATAAAAAGTCCAGAAATAATAGCCACAAAGAAAGATAATATAATAACTCTAATTTTCATATTAGTTGCCCAAGCCCTCAACACTTATATGAATACCATTGTTGTACTTATCATTTAGTATAATACTAGCCCAAAGAAAATATTCCCTACCCTCTATATCTTTATATCCTACAAAATATTCCGCCCCAGTCCTCTCTTTGTCTAGCTTCCAGCCAGAATCTTCAGCGTATCGTTGCAGTCTATTTAACAAATCGCTCGCTGACTCATTCTGAGGCATCTCATAATATCTATCAACTGACGGATATGTGCTCTTTTTTAAAAATCCGCGCTCTGTAGGTACACGATGTCTTTCACGTGACGATTTCAACTTTAATCCCAAAATGCCCTTTTCGGCCATTGGATCTCGTGCCATACTCCACACTTCCATATACGCTGGTAGCCAAGTTAAAAAATTGACTAGCCACAAACCAGCCAAAATTCCTATCAAAATTATAAATCGTCGTAGCCAGCGCCTAGCTTTAGAGTTCTTAACTGGTGATGTCGTTGCTTGTTTTTTGCCCATGGCGGCTCCTAGTTAAGTTTGCTTAGTTTTATTAAAACACAAAAAGTCGAAAAATACGACAATTATTTTCCCAAATGTCGCTTTGCCTTAATCGTCACTCGACGACCACGCGGCGTACGCTCAATAAAACCAATTTGCAGCAAATATGGTTCATAAAAATCCTCAATTGTCGTCGCTTCGTCGCCAGTTAACGCAGCGATCGTCGTTAGCCCCACGGGACTATCACCATAATTCTCCAAAATCGATTGCAATAAATTACGATCAGCCGGATCCAAGCCCAACTCATCCACTTCCAGCATTTCCAAAGCATTGGCTGTAGTTTTTACATCAATTATTCCGTCACCATTAACGTCGGCGTAGTCACGGACTCGCTTAAGAAGCCTATTGGCGATACGTGGCGTCAAGCGCGCTCGCGTCGACAATAAATCCGCAGCTTCACTTCGAATTGACGATTCCAAAATCTTCGCACTACGCGTCACAATTTTCGCAATATCCTCTGGCGTGTAAAATTCCAAGCGGTAAATGTGCCCAAACCTATCACGCAAAGGCGCCGCCAAACTTCCGGTTCGTGTCGTCGCACCAATCACCGTAAATCGCGGCAAATCTAATCGAATTGATCGCGCTGCCGGACCTTTTCCAATCACAATATCCAGTTTAAAATCTTCCATTGCGGAATATAAAATTTCCTCCACTGATCTCCCCAACCGATGAATCTCATCGATAAACAGAATATCACCGTCCGACAAATTAGTCAGAATTGACGCCAAATCGCCCGCTTTTTCAATAGCTGGACCGCTAGTAATCCGCAGATTCGTGCCCATTTCATTAGCAATCACCGTCGCCATAGTTGTCTTACCAAGCCCCGGCGGACCATATAATAATACGTGATCCAACGGCTCTCCGCGCTTTTTAGCCGCATCAATCGCCAATCGCAAATTACGTTTTAATCTTTCCTGGCCAACATACTCAGAAAAACTCTGCGGACGCAAACTAACTTCAATTCGCTGCTCTTCAGAGTCGTCATCATGCGAACTCGTATCAACTATTCTCTCAATTGCCATACATTCATTATATCATCCAAACCGGAGCGAACTAAGCTCTTGTAAGCCGACTACGCAGTATCTGCATAATTTCGCGAAAGGTCTCATCACTCACCATATGCACCGCGTCCCCTAAGTGCCGCGACCATTTTGGATCAGGAAACTCCTCGCCAGCAAAGGTGGTGCCAGCGAGATACCGCGGATGTAAATGCCAGTGCACATGTGTCGACTGACCAGCTTTCACTGCGTTATTCATCAAGCACTCCCAGTTACACACGTCGGCGCCAAATGCTTCTTTAACTGCCTGCTCGAGTTGACGAATCACCTGATGCAGCTCCATCCAATCTGCCTCATCCAACTCCGACAACGTCTCCTTGTGCTGGCGCAGAGTGATAAATGACTTACCTAAATAGCGTTGATTTCTGTCAAGCACCACCACCCAACGTTCGGTTTGTAGTATGACATTGTCGTCAGCCGCTGTTTGGCCAACAAGCAGCGGACAGATTTCACAGTCCTTCTTTGTCACGTCTGTATTCATGATATCTCCTAGTGTAAATTATACCAGACATGCGGTATTTATTCACACCTACAAAGATATGCCCGAGCTCGTAAGAACAGTTTCACCAATGTAACGAGGAGATAACAGCTTCTCACTGTGAGCCATGGGCCAATCCTGAAATATTTCTTGGCTCGGTTCATCCAGTTCTGAGTCAGTGATGAATCGCCTATTCTCTCAATTTGCTATATACTAATTATAGCATTTATGGTATAGTATTAGTATCTACAATTAAACTAGGAGTTTACAATGCCGGAATTTGATGCCAAAAACCGAAAAAAAGACATAAGAGAAATATATGACCGAATTCCAAAGGAAATTAGGTTAATGTCAGAGGCAGTGCCGTATATTTTGGCCGAGTTAGGATTAGCGCCTTCCGACGAATCTGAAAGAATTGAATCGCACAGGGTTGCAATTGATTTAAAAAATATTAGCAACACCTTAACTGAGCGGGGATATAGCAATTTAGAGCAAACAAAAGAATACGATCCCAAATCAACAGAAATTGCAAAACACGTAATTGGCTCACTAGTAAGATATCCATTTTTATGGTACGATAGAATCGCATCGAAAGAAGGCGCTTCTGACAAAAAGCAGGCCGAAATATTCGACCAAAAGTCGTTCGATCACCAATTTGATGATCTGCCTGGATTATATGGAATTACTAAGGAACAAGGTCAGCTATTGCGCCGTAGTGTTCAGAGCTTTCATGACTACGACAGGCTAACAGCCGGCGACATAGAAAATCTCATTAGAGAAGCAAAGCAGGCAGTTAAAGAAGAAAACGAGTCGTAATAGATATCAATTACTAAAACTCTATTTCTTCAAAGCTTCAGTAACTCGCTGAGAAGTTGGCAAATTTATATCAACGTTTTCAAGTGCCTTAGTGGCATCCGCTAATGTATAGCCCAAAGCCATCAACGCCTCCAAGGCCTCATCAGAAGTGTTTAATTCAGTCTGCAATGGAGTTTCCGTTCGGCCGTAATGAGTTGGTAAACCAACTTTATCGCTCAGATCAACCACCACTCGCTCGGCAGTTTTTTTGCCGACACCAGTGGCTTTTTGTACAAAACCGCTGTCAGCATTAGCAATAGCGTTACGCACTTGCTCGGCATCACCCAAGCTTAAAATCGCTAGCGCAGCCTTCGGACCAACCCCCTGAACCGTGATTAGCATTTCAAATAACTTTTTCGCCGCCAAGCTAGAAAATCCGAACAGCTCCTCAGACTGTTCGCGCACGTGATGATAAGTGTAAAATTTTACTTCCTGATCTAATATCACCGCGTCAAAATCATTAGTCGCCACACTAACTTCATATCCAACACCATGAACATCAATGACTAACGAGCCGTTAAACTTCTCAGCAACTTTTCCAAAAACATGTGCAATCATATTTCAATTATACCCGATTCATCGCCGCGTGTGTAATTGCTGCAGCCAAAGCATCTGCGCAGTCATCTGGCTTCGGAACATCTTTCAAACCCAAATTAAGGCGCACCATTTCCTGAACTTGCTTTTTATCAGCCTTGCCATATCCGGTCAAAGTTTGTTTTATTTGCAACGGCGTATATTCAGCAATTGGCATCCCGGCTTTTCGCCCAGTCAACATCGCCACGCCGCGCGCTTCCGCCACAGAAATCGCCGTCGTAACATTGCGCGCAAAAAATAGCTTTTCAATCGACATAACATCAGGATTTGTTTCGGCAATAATTTCCGTCAGGCTATCAAAAATATCTTCAAGCCTTTCATCAATTGGCGTATGTGCCGGCGTCGTCACAACCCCTGCTGTGACCATCTTGAACTTGCCATGAGAAAAATCAATCACACCAAACCCCAAAATTCCCGTTCCCGGATCAATCCCGATAATTCTCATATCTTTATTATAGCAATTATTTGCCGCTCGCAGACCTAACGCGTTCACGGATTTTTCGTACAAATTGCGAAATTTCCCATCGCCATTGCCATACGCCATAACCGACAGCCAGTAAACTCACGCCACCAAACACCCACCAACCCCAAGTAGCACCAGCGACCTGCTTAACTTCAGCGGCCGCCGAACCAACAGTTGGCATATTCGCAGATTTTATCTTTCGGCATCGCTTAGTTTGCGGATTACGCTCAAATCCTTCTGGGCATTCTTTTGCTATATCATCGGTGGAGGCAATTTTCTTGCATCGACCTGTGACTGAATTGCGGAATTGACCCTCTGGGCATGGTTTCAAAGTTTTTGCCGCAGCCGATGCGATAGATCGACATCTGCCAGTTTCTTCACTACGATAATAGCCATCTTTACAGGGCGTAATAGTTTTTTCCGCTTCAATTTTTCGACAACGGCGAGTTTCCGGATGGCGATATTGACCAACAGGACAAGGACTTTCAACGGGCGGGGTGGCAATTTTCACACATCTGCCCAACACGTTCCTCTCATAACCGCTCTGACAGTCTGGATATTCTTTAAAAACATTAGCGGCGCCTTCAGTGATGGCAAATGTCCGAGTCCACTCATCATCAACCAAACTCCACGAGGCGCCTTTTGATATATTGTTATATTCAGAGATATCAATCTTCGAGCCAGCCTCGTCTAATAAATAAACTTTTCCTTTTGTTTTTGGCAATTTCAGATTCGTATTTTTTATTTTGATCGTTAAAAATTCGCCAGGATTTAATTCGATATCACCAATATTTTCACGAACGCCAGAATCGCTAACCGTCAATTTACAGCCTGTCGTAATGACGGTTTTTTCGCCAGAATTGATAATCTCAATGAATTGTTCATCAACGTTCGACGCAATTTCACTTAGTTTCAGACCTTCACATTTATTCAACTCCTTTGAAGGTTCAGGTTTAGGCTCTGGACTCTTACAATTTGGTCGTGAATACGGCTCAACTTCCTGATTGTTAAGATTTTTACCTGACAAAAATTTCGAATCAATAATATTTTCATCAATAAAACAGCGCCAAACAATTTTCACACCGCCTTTAATTGGCGAGCCCGCAGACTTTGAATTATTTCCCCAGCCGACAGTATCTGCGACCGACCCGTCCGAACGCGACAACACGACCGACCCGTTATTTTGAGCCAAAACTAAATTATTATCAAACTTTATGACATCTGCCGACATCTTATCGTTCGACAAAACCAAAAATCCGTTCGCCGATATTACTTCATCCTTGAAAATTTTTCCAACGGTTTGAGCGCCAGATCCAGTGTAATACTCTATTTTCCAACCAGCCAAATTAACATTCCGATTCGTCGGATTATAAATCTCAACGTATTTTTTGCCCTGACTAATCTTTGAAATTAATATTGGAGCATTTTCTTCTGTTCTTTCATCTGAATTATCTATTTTTGGTGGCTCAGATTCGGGATTTGGCTCGGATTTTGAAGACTCACTGACGGCAGGATTTTCACTCGGACTATTTGTAGACGAATTCTCCATTGGAGTCTCGGGATTTTCACTTGATTGAGTAGGCGAATTGCTATCGATCTGCCCCTTATCAACAACTGGATCTTTTATCTCCTCAGCCGATTTAGGACTATCATCAACAGTCTGAGCGTCATCAACTTTCGACTCTTGAGTAGCACCTGAAACGCCTTCCGCCAAAACCAACGGCGACGGCATTATTAGTGTCACGGCTAGTATCATAAGTAGTGTGTTGCGCAAATACTTCATGCTCGCTCCTTGCTTATGGTTAATCATCTTTAGTTTAGCGTACTTTTTGTCAAATTAAAAATCGCCCCAGAAAAGGAGCGATTTCTTAAAGCGATGATTTTATTCCGCTGTGATATCCGCGTTCGTATGAACATTCACAACGTCATCCAAATCGTCCAACGCATCAATCATTTTCATCAATTTCTGCGCAGTTTCCATATCGGCAATTTCTATCGGCGTATTGGCAATGTATCGTAACTCCGCATCTTTAACCTTCAAGCCTTGCTCAACCAATTTATTTCGCACGCTCGCCAAATCTTTCAACTCTGTATACACGATAATTTCGTCGTCTTCCTCGACAGCATCTTCGGCGCCAGCGTCCAAAACCGCTAGCAACAAATCTTCACCGCTGCCTTCGATAGTAATGACGCCTTTGCGCGTAAATTGGAACATCACACTACCAGCATCAGCAATTCGTCCGCCATTTTTAACCAACGCAGTTTTTACCTCTGGCAGTGTTCGATTACGATTATCTGTCGCCGTTTCAATAATAACACCCACGCCGCCAGGACCATAACCTTCGTAAGCAATTTCCTCCAAAGCTGCCGCGCTCTTATCCGCCACTCGGTCAATCGCTCGCTGGATGTTTGCACTAGGCATGTTCGTAGCCTTAGCTTTTTCAATTGCCATCGCCAAACTTGAGTTCAGCGCTGGATCTGTGCCGCCACGTGCCGCAATAGCAATTTGATTGCCCAATTTCGTAAAAATCGCGCCGCGCTTAGCGTCAACAATCGCTTTTTGTCGGTGAGTTGTAGCCCATTTACTGTGTCCTGACATAATTTCTCCTAAAGTTATTTGCTATTTCAATCTGTTACTATTATACACTACTCCACAATATTTATCTTAGCGAGGTCCAATTTAGTTTGTTTTTTCATCCAAATCATTGCCAAAATTAGCGCCACATATAAAGCCGCACACTGCCACAAATTGATACTGACTTCCATTTGAGCCCATTCAAATCCAGCCGTCCAATTGGTAACTTGAATCATATAGCCAAGTAACCACGTCGTCGGAATTGCAATCAACGCGCCAATCATCGGCACAAAAACCAGCACGCCCGACATAAACGTCAGCAGCATCGCTAGCGGCACAAACGGCAAAATCAGCATATTCGCGATTAGCGCCACATTACTAATAACCCCAAAACTCATCATAAGCAGCGGCAATGTCATAATTTGCGCCGACAAAGTTTCAATTAAAATTTGTCGAAACGCGCCCGGCTCTTTATTGCCAAAAAAGTAAGAATGAAGAAGTGGCGCTAACATAATTACGCCCGCAAACGAAGCAAAGCTTAATTGCCAGCCCAAATCGCCCCAACCAAATTGCGGATTTATCAATAGCGTGATTGCCGCTGACACAGGAAGCAGAATCAGTGGATGAATTGTCCGACCATAATACCACGCCGCCAAGCTCAGTCCCGCCACCAAACCAGCCCTCGACATACTAGGACTCAGCCCAGTCACCGACATAAAGCCAATTATCATAACAGCCGCACTGAGCATCGCTAAATATTTTGATCGCTTGGCGAATAATCGTCGCGCTAAACGAACTAAAATTGTCAAATTATAGCCGCTCGCCACCACGATATGCGTTAATCCGGCAATTTTCAAATTGTCACTTAATTCAGTCGGCATAGCACGCCTTAAGCCCAATAAAAATCCCAGCCCCAACGCGGACTCTGATTCCGGAACATGCTCACGGACCCGCCCCGCAAACCAATCACGAACTACCACCGCCACATCACCCGGAACGGGTCTTTCGGCGCTAATAATTTTTGCCCGATATATGCTTGCTGAAAAAGCCCCAAATCCCGCCGTCATTTTACCCTTAACCTTCACAATATCACTACGCTTAATTGAGTTTTTATCTGGCGTCGTCACCCAAATTTGTCCTGGCAATTTTTCATTATTCATCCGCAAATTGCCCAATCTAAGAACCGTCTGACTATTTTTATCGAGATCAGGATCCTCTAAAACTTGACCTTGGATAATTGCGACTTTTCCGATTAGTGAATCATAAATCTCCACGCCTTTTCTGCCAATTTCACCGCGCCAAAGACCAACCAAAACTCCAGAAATAATTGCTAAAATCACGAAAAATCGCCAGCGCCAAATTGCCACAATTACAAAAATAACCAGCCCGACCAATAAAAATAACGGGGTCGCCGTAAACGACCGCGGTATGTAATGGATGGAAATTACGCCAATTGTCAAACCGAGGCACCACGCCGCCACCAACCAAGAAATATGCAACTTCTCAAATAGCCATCTATTCATACTTAAAGTATATCTACATTTGGAGCTACAAAAAAGACTCCATCAAGGGAGTCGATTTCATCAAATTTGGAGGGTCCACCGGGGCTTGAACCCGGGACACCCTGCTTAAAAGGCAGGTGCTCTAACCAACTGAGCTATGGACCCATTCGGAATATCCGCTTTCTTCATCCTAGCACAAACCAACACAAAGGTCAATGCTTAGCGAGTTTATGTCCGCCAGTATGTAATGAAAAAATGTCAATTAGACCGCACGCCAGACCAAACGTAGCCACGTATCGCCAATTATTAGCGAAAATCTTATACAGCTCCAGCGCCTGTCCGTCTAGTGATATATATTTTCCCAGAGGAACCACCAATAGCGCTGCTGTCAAAAACGCGATTCCCGCTGCCGAGACAATTCTCTCATGTTTTTTCTGATATCTCGGACCGCTTAAAAGAAGCATAATTAACGGAACCAACGTTAAAACTAATCCCGAAATTACACCATTTGGCAATAAACCAGTTTCCAATTTCAAGCCGTCCAGCACCCCCGTTAGCCAGTTACCCCACCATTCTGATAGTAAAAATCCCGTCGCCAACGACAACGCCAATGGACCGAATCTTCGAGATGAAACAAATGCAACCGCAAAAACCGCTACTAAAATTGCTCCAAATAGAATTATCACACTCATTTATCCTCCTCCAAATCAAATTTTACCTGTGACCCAACCGTAGCGCTCGCCTGCTTAGCAACTCCCGCCTTCACTTCCAACACATACTTTGCCGGAACTGGTGGCGCATATTTTTCATGCGGCTCAGCGTCTGGCTTGACGTTATGTTTTACATAGACAACGCGCTTTTTATCATTGATCCAAATCATATCAACCGAAAACTTCATATCTTTCATCCACATTTTATGACGATCGTTATGGTCAAACACGAACAGCATGGCATAATTCTCATCAATTCCCAGCCTTCCGGACAGACCTTTCCGCTGCGATTCTTCGTCATTAGCAATTTCCGCACGAAGCATAGTCTTATTCAGGTAAATCATTTCCGTTTTTGGCGAAACCGTTCGAAAAGCATAAAAAATTGCCCCACCAATAACCATCAGCATTCCGCAGATAAATATCCATTTGATGACAGTCTGAGTTACTGTCGAGTGACGAGGCTCGTCCATAAACCTATTATAACAAGTTTATGCTTAAGCGCCGATTTTATCTTTTTTATTGCCACGCTTGGCGTTTCGATCGATGTATTCGATTATCTTTCCGGCCACATTTCGGCGAGTAATTTTCTCAATTCCAAATCCTGGACTAGCATTAACCTCCAGCACCAAAGCGCCGCGACTTGATCTCATGAAATCGACTCCAGCAACCGTCAATCCCATTGCCTTAGCGGCTTTCACACACATTTTACGTTCAGAATCTGTCAATTTTATACTGGTTCCTTCGCCGCCCTTGTGTAAATTGCTACGAAAATCATCGTCCAAACTCTGACGCTTCATACTAGCCACCACTTGACTGCCAACCACAAACGCACGAATATCGATACCAGCCGACTCTCTAATAAACTCCTGAAGCAGCACGTTCGTGCCGTCCGAGTTGGTCAAATAAAACGCCTGTAGAACCGACTTGGCAGCCTTTTTAGTTTCCGCCAGAACCACGCCATTTCCGTGCGTGCCGCGCGCCAACTTAATAATCGCTGGCATACCACCAATCTCTTCAATGAGCGAATCAATGTCAGTCGCGTTTCGAGAAAAGACCGTCTTCGGAATTGACACACCAGCTTTAACTAATAACTGCGTTGAGCGTAATTTGTCCCGCGCCCTAGTAATTGCAATCGAGCGATTCATGAAAAATGCCTTCGGATGCATCATCTCCAATTGACGCAAAACCGCTGTTCCGTACTTTGTCATATGACTCGCGATTCGCGGAATTACTACGTCGAATTCACCAATCTCCTTACCCTTGTAAATAACCGTCGGATGCTTTTCGTCAATTGAAACGTAGCAGTTTTTATACTTAATAACTTTAACTTGATGACCGCGCTTTTCAGCCTCTTCTTTCAGGCGAAGCGTCGAATAATTAATGTTGCCGTTGGATAAGATTGCAATTCGCATTATTTTTCTTCACCTTTCTGATGATATTTTTTATAGAATTTATATGGATCTAACTTTATCTCTTCATTAAGACTGAAGACTGTGGGCGCTTTTTTTCTACGTACTTTTTTCTTTGACACATCCACTAGGAATTTTCCAGAAATTGATCGCCTTCCAATTAAAACTGGAAATTCATTTTTTGATCGATCAGACAAATTCATCAACATTTTAATTTTTCGCCCACTAATTTTTACCCAAAAATGTGTCCGGTAACGAATCTGCTCATGCCCAGACGAACTACGCACCCTCGCCACAGAATAATCAGTTCTCTTAAATATTTTACCGTTATAATAGGGCGAACCCTCACCAAAAATAGAGAATTTTAACACGCCGTCCTTATCTATGCGAATATTGCTCGCCCAAACCGCACTGGAATCGGCCCCCGTATCAATCTTAGCTGGAACTCTTTGCGCTCGCTCGCCGAAGTCCACAAACTCAGTCGACCCAATAACAGTTTTTTCTTTCATACGTCCATATTATGGCATAAAAACTATCTTTTTACAATATCTTGCCTTTTGCTTCTTTGAGCTCTCGCTACCACAATTATCACCGCTACAATGATAGATATACCAGCCAAAATAGCTAATACATAAGTGTATCCCGACAATAGATATATCAAAGCTAATGTCACACATACAGCGCCCCAGGTCGTAACTAGTCGCTTGTTAAGTACCAGCCCCACAACAACCATCAATGAATGCTCTATTAGGAATAATATTTCCATAACGCTGTCTCCTGCGAACGCCAAGACGAGAGTCGGCAAACCAAGCGCAGAAAGAGCCAGCACTAGGTGCACTGTCGTAGACTTATGAATATACCCCAACCAACGCCACGACATCACCGCCCCCGAAAGAATTGCCGCTGACCACAAATATGGTATTGTGATAGCGTGAACGGGTAAGGCTAGGTTTTTAATAGTAAATACAACGCCGCACAAAATCAGGATCACGCCTGAATCAAAATATAAAATATTCTTTTTAGGGACACCTTCAGACATCAAGGCTGTACCATTAATTATCCACACTAGCGCCGCCAGAATCACTGACACCACAGTAGCGCTAACTGATGTAGCAATAGACAATAAGACTACCGACCAGCCGATGGCGCTATAGAATGAAGAGTAATACCAACGACTCGACATCTTTCTGATTCGCGCAGCAATAGCCAGACCGTAAAATACCGCAAAAACAATCAGGGCAACGACTGACATAAATTCGAGTGGAATAGCAAACCATTGAGCTATAAGGTAAAGCAACAACACTAGACTCGGGTGTGCAGCTATTATCATTATTCGCCAATCTCGTTTAGCAAGTACCGCCATATAAAGAGCTACTGTAGTTGCTAGCCACCCCAATATCTTGAACGACAGATCATATGTTGCTGGTAGATTAATTATTGGAAGCACTATCGCTGGAACTATAGCAGCACACAGCGTCATATCACCAATAATTGACGATTGCCTATTCATTCGCAACAGCCAGTACAAAGACCCAAAACCAACTAGACTCACCCATGCAGCAATTGCAAGATTGTCATTAAACGGTATATTCAACCAATGCAGGGATAATAAAACAAAGATGATTGTCGTAAGATATGCCCCACCCAAATAAACCTCTCTACGACATCGGTAAAATGCATAGTATAGCGACACCACTAGCGGCAGCCAAACTATCGGATGAATTGACGACAATACAACAATGATAGCTACGCCAATAATAGAATATAGAAACAACTCACGACTTTTGACGGCTGCATTGCTGTGACGATGATAAAGCCATTCTACTATTAATAGCGACGACACATTTATCCACGCCATTAGAATGGAGATATTTTCACTAGACACCGCAAAACCTAAAGCTAGCAAAAATACTGACAACATTAAAGAGGTATGGACTCCAACTACAAACTCATAAACTTTTTCGCGCCATACAGCCACACTCATAATGCCAGCGCCGATAGCTATCGCGCCCGATAGGCACATCAGGGCTTCCTCTATCGCATAAGTGGCTATCATCGCTGAAGTAGACATTGCCATCAATAGCCAAGTTGACGCAGCACCATATACTAAAGCAGCCTGACTTTTACTAATATTCGGACGCTTCAAAATTAGCAATCGGCAAATAACTGGCAGTGGCGTCATGAATAGAAAAATTAGATATTGTATGCGTGGTGCTATAGCTATATCGATATTGAATAGTGTTATACCAATCGGCACCAATAGAATCCCAGATATCACAACCATAACACCGAAGCGGACACGACGTAACAAAAAAAGGATTGCAAGACTAATCGCTGAAATAACACCAATAAAGATAAAAGCAACCATCATTCGTAGCGAATCTCCAGAACCGATCACGCCAAGCAGAGCACTTAATGACACAACAAAACTAACCCACAATACTATTTCATGATGTCTATCGTACTGTTTCTGAATGTACATTGATACAGCGGACCAGATTATATTTCCAAGTGCCACTAACCCTAGAATAGCACTTACAACCAACTGATTATCGTCAGATAAATACATAGCAAAACTAGCAGCCATCACCATTAACAATACGCGAGCTGTTGTCAACTCATAAGTGCGCATCTTTTTAGACTTCTCAACAAGAGCAACCGTAAAGTAATATGCAACGCTAGCAAATAACAGTACACTAATATCTAATGTACCCATATATGCCGACGAGCTAAGCGCGATAAACATCGTCATCGGCACGATAAACGGATTTACAACGTTTAACGGTTCGACGAACTGACGAGGAAAGCGACTAGAAAAATATGCAGCCACAGTCATCAAACATCCAAATAGCAGCATTACAACGTAATACCAGACCAACTGCGCATGCACAACAGCCGGCAAACTAGTCGTCATCGTAAACATCGACAGTAGCGATACATAAGCAAGAGGTCTACTATTCAATCTCACCGTAGCATCAACACACAAAACAGCACCAATTACAGAGGTAATAAGCCAGCACCATGCGGGGTCAATACCTAAAAGTAAATTCATAGTCCAGCCGCCAATTGGCACAGCAGCCAAGGCCGTACCAATAAGTGCCGTCGACGCAGATTTCAATATCGGCAAGCGAGCATACAATATCTGACCAATAATATAATAAATAAAAATAAACAGCCACACCAATCCAAACCTAAGTTGGATAGATAGATTAATTGCCTGGGCTAGAAGCAATATTCCCGCAGTCAGAAGTAGCGATGCCGTATATAGCGCTATATTAATTGTAGTCTTACGACCCCTCTCCTTTTCCTTGTCATCAATATGTGATGTCCGTTCAATATTATTCTCAACAGGCACAGCAACCGTGTCCACCCTCTCTTCAGCCGCGGAAACACTAGTAGGAATTATATTATCTAGATTCTCATTTTTACTGATATTTAACGGCGTATTCGCAAGCCGTGAAGCAGCGTTTTGATTCTCGGTAATAAGCTTCACTTGACCGTTGTCATTCTCAATTTTGGCGCATCCATTTTGTGCATCACGCACGCCATCCCAATATCCCTGCCGATAATCTTCGGAATAATTAGACGGCTGGCTATTACCTCTCTGTAATAATTTTATTAGCTTAATTACTACAATAATAACTATTATCAGAAAAATTAATCCCATGCCTTCAATCCCTCTTATGTTAGCTTCAGTATAACACAGGATTTTTTCTCGACAAATATACTAGGAGAATAGCCCTCGTTTTTTCGCGTCCTTAAATTGCTCCAAAAGTTCCTTCTGTTTTTTGGTCAATTTGGTTGGCGTATCAACAATAACACCCACAATATGCGGACCACGAGATTCACTATGTAAGTGCGGTACGCCATGACCTGACAACTTGAAGTCGGTGCCACTCTGAGTGCCCGCTGGGATTTTCATCGTTATTACGCCATCCACAGTCTCCACATCAATCTCCGTTCCCAGTGCTGCATCAACCATAGAAATATGCTCTTCGCTAAGAATAATATTACCCTCACGAGTGAATTTTTTATGCGCCTTAACACGAATGTGGACATACAAATCGCCTCTACTGCCACCAGCAACTGCTTCGCCACGATCGCGTAGACGAATTGTCGCGCCGTCATCAATTCCTGCCGGAATTTTAATAGTGATATCCTGATTCTGTCGGGTCGTGCCTTTTCCTCGACAAACTGAACATTCTTTTTCAGGAACTTTTCCCTTACCGTGACAAGTTTCACAAACGACCGCCTGCTGAATTTGTCCAAACAGCGAATTCATCGTTCGAGTTTGCTGACCCGCGCCCTTACAGGTTGGGCACGTTTTCATTCCAAATCCAGGCTCGGCGCCATCGCCATGGCAATGCTCACATTCAACATCTAGCATTAAACTAATTTTCTTTTCTACACCAAATACCGCGTCCTCAAAACTTAGTGTTACACTAGTTTCAACATCACGCCCACGCGAACGACCATTTCCAGCGCCGCCAGTTGCACCACCGAAGAATTGGCTAAAAATATCACCTAGTCCACCATCACCAAAATCAAAGTGAACGTTTTGACCACCAAATCCACCAAATCCTTCAAACGGATTGCCAGAAAAACCGCCACCAGACGCGCCACCAACGCCAGCATGACCAAATTGATCATAACGCTGTCGCTTCTGCTTGTCTTTCAGAACCTCATAGGCCTCATTAATTTCCTTAAACTTAGCCTCGTCGCCACCCTGTTTGTCAGGATGATATTTAATTGCTAATTTACGAAAAGCCTTTTTTATCTCATCTTCAGAAGCGGTCTTTGGAACGCCCAATATTTCATAATAATCACGCTTGCTCATACTCTATGTATTATACGCGTTTAGCACTCTCAGTGCAAGAGTGCTAAGTCCAAAAAAGGCCACTCTTTTTATCGAGCAGCCTTCTTTGTAAATACGTTAGGTTTATTTCTCGTCGACAATTTCGCCTTCGACTGGCTCGTCTTTATCAGACTTTTTGTCGCCAGTCTCGTCAGCTTTTTTATCGTCGGCTGATTGTTGATACATCTTAGCCCCGATTGGCATAATCGCGTCATTCAAAGCTTTAATTGCAGCATCCAATTCGTCCTTATCTTCAGAATCTTTGTGCTTTTCAGCCTCTTCGACAGCCTTTTCAATCGCTTGCTTATCATCGTCAGAAATCTTATCCTTGAACTCGTCTGGCATTTTCTTTGCCTGATAAATAGCGTTTTCAAGCTGATTCTTTGTATCGACAGTTTCGCGCTTTTTCTTATCTTCGTCGGCATGAAGTTCGGCTTCTTCTTGCGCCTTCTCAATATCTTCCTTACTCATATTGCCAGAGTTTTGAATGGTGATTGATTGTTCCTTGCCGGTTCCCTTGTCCTTAGCCGTAACGTTAAGAATACCGTTGGCGTCAATGTTAAAGGTCACTTCAATTTGAGGTACACCGCGTGGTGCTGGTGCAATACCGTCAAGCACAAATCGACCCAAGCTCTTATTGTCATTAGCAAACTCGCGCTCACCTTGAAGAACGTGAATTTCCACCTGAGGCTGATTGTCCGCAGCTGTCGAGAAGACCTCGCTCTTACTTGTTGGAATCGTCGTATTTCGGTCAATCAACTTCGTCGACACGCCACCCATCGTCTCAATTCCAAGAGAAAGCGGAGTCACATCCAGAAGCAACACATCCTTAACATCACCAGCCAAGACGCCACCTTGAATTGCGGCACCAACAGCCACAACCTCATCTGGGTTAACGCCTTGCATCGGATCTTTTCCAAAGAAATTCTTTACGCGCTCAACCACAGCTGGCATACGAGTCATTCCACCAACCATAACTACGTTGTTAATGTCGGACTTAGAAAGCTTGGCATCCTTCAAAGCCTTTTCTACTGGACCATCCAAGCGATCCAATAGATCCTTAACCAAATCTTCCAACTTAGCACGACTCAAACTCATCTCAAAGTGTTTTGGACCATCAGCATCAGCAGTAATAAATGGAATATTGACTTCATATTCCGTAACTGTTGACAATTCTTTCTTCGCCTTTTCAGCCTCGTCCTTTAGGCGTTGCATCGCTGCATTATCTTTACGAAGATCAATTCCCTCCTTCGACTTGAAGTCGTCCAGGAAGTAGTTGACAATAGCGTTGTCGAAATCCTCACCACCAAGGTGTGTATCACCATTGGTTGCCTTAACCTCAAATACGCCGTCACCCAGTTCCAACACCGACACGTCAAACGTACCGCCACCAAGGTCGAACACTACGATAGTTTCGTCATTCTTACCCTTTTCCAGACCGTATGCCAAAGCCGCAGCTGTTGGCTCATTGATAATACGCTTAACTTCCAATCCAGCAATTTTACCAGCGTCCTTAGTTGCTTGGCGCTGTGAATCGTCAAAGTAAGCTGGCACTGTAATCACTGCTTCCGTCACTTTTTCACCCAAGAAAGCCTCGGCGTCAGCCTTGATTTTACTAAGAATCATTGCTGAAACTTCTTCTGGCGTATATTCCTTATCGCCCATTTCGACTGCCACGCCAGTACCTTTTTTAACAATCTTGTACGGCATGATATCCAAGTCTTTTTGTACTTCCTTATCATCAAACTTACGACCAATCAAACGCTTAACGCCGTAAATCGTGTTTTTTGGATTTGTTACACGCTGACGCTGAGCAACTTGGCCGACAAGTCGTTCACCCTTTTTATTAACCGCAACCACAGATGGCGTAGTACGATTACCTTCGGCATTAGAAATTACCTCTGGTTTTCCAGCTAGCATATACGCAAACGCACTGTTAGTTGTACCGAGGTCTATACCAATAATTTTACCCATATGATTCCCCTTTCTGTTATGATCACATCTGGTCTATATCTTATATTCATTCTAGCACTCTTTCGTGGCGAGTGCCAACTATCTCAGTATAAATAATTAGCACTCTCATGTCAAGAGTGCTAACAATCAATTTTTTACAATTTAATTGCCCGAACGACGATACGGCCAATAAGTTCCTGGTCTTGTCCAAAAATCTATTTCAGGCCTTCCCCAATCAACTTCCGCCCATTCGGTTTTTCGCCACGGAAAATCTGATACATCAAATGTTCTAGAGCCATATTCTCCTTTTGGATCAAGTACCGAGAACAACTCACCACTCTCCCACGGATCAGTACCAAAAACCGCCTTTTCTTGATAGCCGCATTCCGCATTAAATGCATGACACCAAGCGTTTGTGTCTGTAGCAACAAGGCCATATTTCTTAGCAGCCTTAATTAATAGGCGTGTCATCGGGTTGTATGGCTGAGATGTATTAGGGTCATAATCAGGATCAACGTCAGCAGATAATCTTGCCCATTGTCCGTGTCTTGGCGAGAAAGGAGCTTGACTCTCCGGAGCCTTGCCGTCCGATAATTGTGCTGGCCACGAAGGTTCTAATCCACGTGCAAAATTCGCCGTAGTAAATGCCAAAGCATGATCAATATAACCCCGACGTATTTCCGATATGCCAATAAAACCAAGCGAGTTGTGCATACAAACTACAGCAGAACCGCCACCCTGGCACTGTGTGGCGTAATTTGTCTTAGCCAAATCAACTAAACCAGGTTTTGCCAGAGAAAATCCTCCAGTAGCAGCAGTCCAGTGCTTTGGTGTACCATCCTTTGCTGGTTCCACAAAAAAATACTCACGCATAATACCTGTAGCTATGTCATAAATCGCCATACCAAGGTCACCATTCTGAGCAGGTTTTGCAAAATGCGGCCACGGAATCTTACCTAATAAATAATGCGATATTTCATCTGCAGTAATTCCGTAACCACGACATTTATCCATATATTGATACTCACAACGAGGATGAGACGAATCAACCAAATATGTTGCAATTGGTCTAGTACCTTGCGCGCTAGTATTTATACCAGTCTTTGCGCCAAACGCACCAGCACCCCATGGAGTTGGAGAATTGTCATCCATCCATTTTGCCATCGCGTCTGAATTAGGGGCTAACGGCATATTACTGACGTCTCGCTGCCAAATTGTTCCTTTGCCTATATAATTTGGCGCATACATTGACTCTAAAACAGCTCCAGGAAATTTATCAGCGTCTACGGTTACCCATTCGCCATTTCGGAATATGCATGGTTCAGTCGCTAACCAGCGACCAGGAGTTGACTGCCAAACTCGCATTGTCATCTTATATAACCCCCAACACCTTAATGCCACCTATGCGTAGAACACCACCAGGCGATGACCACATAAGAAGCTTGATCCTATTGCCCCAAGAAGTCGTATCGCGAGTGCCATCATATGACATAGAAGTCCCTGTAGGTGACGTTACGCTAATTATACGACCCTTACGACGAATCTTCCAAACGCCAATAGCAGATGCATCTCTTCTAAAAATTCCGCCTGGTATAGGACGAACCTGTATTTGAGTTCCATCTATAAAAAATTGGATTTCTGGACCACCGCCACCACTACTGTTAGTTGTCATATTCAACGCAAATCCTGATCCACGAGAAGTTGGCCACTCTTTAACGTCGATATCTATTTCAACGTCGTCTGTTAGTGGCTCAATAATTTGAAGCAAATGAGAGTTGGAACTGCTGTGAATCTCATTATTGCCCGCTAAAGCTGAAACGGCCGTATAGCCTTCTGGCGCACACCAACGTATTCGACGAGCGCCAACGATAGGAAACTCACGACCGTAACGCACACGATGCACAGTAGGCGCACTTGCCGGAACTAAAGACTCACCAGCTGTACCACGAAAATCATCAGCCGAAAGCAACTGAAGATTTGTTGGCTTACCGTACACTCTCGTCCAGGTTGCATCGCCAATTGATAAATATCCCGGTAGCGCTTCAGCTGTAATTGTTACCGTGCGCTCACCGCTGCCAGGCACTGAAACCCGGCCACTTATAATATCTTGCCCCATTTTATAACGGAGGCCGACCATACTAGGGACAGTAACTGTATTGTCGGCTATGGAAAAGACGGTGGACTGGCACTAACCGGTATAGGCTGAGACATGCCTGAATCTCGAGCCCAAATAACCGGCACACCATACTTAGTCGTTTCTGTCGGAGGCGTAGACCCGTATTCTATCCAATATCCCTGAGCCTGAGCCTGCATCTGAGGAGTCCATTGCGTAGTTCCACCACCGCCCCCTCCAGTAGGAATTGCATTAATTTTTGCAACAAGCGGTGACGCCAACTTGTCTTCAGTAATTGCCGCCTTTTGAATAGCATCTTTTCCAACAGTGGACGGCTTCAAATCTCCAGATTCTGTGTGAATTTGTCGCAAATATTCATTTAATATTATGCCCCAATTTCCATCGTCGCCACCAGGCTGCGGTAACCTTGCCATCTTATCCTCCCCGTATGCAAACTAACCTTTAGCTTTTATCCTATAATATATAATTACTGTAAAAATTGCAAAATATTATCAAATTACATGCCGCCATAACGACTTGCACCATACGCAGAAGTTTTAGCAATAGCAACCTGACGAGGCTGTTTCTGCTGATACATAAAATCGACTATCGATCGCACAATCGTTCCGCCGCCCATAACAAACAGTCCTGCAATTCCAACGTTTTTAAGAAATTCCCGACGGTCCATCGGTTTCTCTAATAATTCGTTAACTTGAATTGGTGTGTTCATAGTTTCCTCTTTTTTGTTTTTTCTATTGTTGTGGTAAATTATATCACCACATATTTAAGTATGCAAATATATTCTACACAAGCTTTACAGATCTAGAAGGAACAGATACCGAAACAGACCGAGATGGTATAGAAAATCCATCTACTGATCGAGACAAAGACCTTCTTATCGGTACAGGTTTTGAGACTGTTTTCTTCGGAATAACCACCTTCTTATTTACTGCTGGAGATGGTTTTTCTGTCTTCATTGCCACAAATCCATCAAGCGAGCGACGACTGGCCAATGTGTGATTTGATGCTGGTTTTTTCACTAGAATTGGCGTCTCTGACTCGGGACAAACGGACACTTTCTTTGCCTCCATAAGACGAGGCTTGATTTCTTTTGCAGTATGATTTGCCGACTCATTATCTACGGCGACCGAACGAGTCAGCAAACCGTCTTTCGATTTTTTATCTGCTCGCTTACGGTTTTTCAATAGGATAATTACTATACCCACTTGATACATCACAATCATCGGAGCCGCTAATAGTAATTGATTTACAGCATCTGGAGTTGGAGAGATAACCGCAGCAAACACTACAGACCAAAGAATAACATGTCGTTGGCCAGACATTAACATCCGCGGAGTCATTGGCTTTATACGATTTATGATTGTCATAAATAGCGGTAATTGAAATAACAATGCCCCGGCGAGCAAATATGTCATTACAAACGAAAGATATGACTCAACCGTCAGCATAGGGCTGATGTTTTTTAAGTCAAAACTAGTCAAGAATTGAATAGCTGCCGGCAACGCTAGAAAGTATGAAAAAGCAACGCCGACTGCCGCCAGCAATAAAGAACTTAGAGAATATCCAAGCACTCCTCGCAGCGTCGTTTTCTCGACCGCAGGCATAACAAAGCGATATATATGATATAGCGCAACAGGTAGCGCCCCAATCATCGCAGCATAAATACACACTTGTACGGCAAAATTAAAAGCACCCCCTGGCGTTAAATACACCAAAGATAGATTATTTCCAAGCGGCTTAAGTAATAACGCTACAATTTTATCGAAAAATGGATACACCGCCGCACCAGTCGCCAAAAAAGCAAGTGCAACAATAGCAAGTCGCCATTGCAACTCTCGGATGTGATCCATAAATACTGGCGATGAACCAGAAACTTGCGACGAATTACTTGTCTTTCGCTTCGCCAGATTGCGATGCACTACTCTTTTCATCATCCTCCTTGAACGCTGTCTTTAGCTCTCTTGCTGATGAACCGATACTTCGCGCCAACTCGGGCAATCTTTTTGCACCAAACAATATAAGTAAAATAACTAGTATTACAACCAGCTCCGGAACGCCAATCTGTGGCATAACACATCCCCCTTGTTTTTATAGTATTACTCCTCTATTATAGTAGTAATGCTTATAAAATCAATAGAGTCATGATGAGTAATCGAATTATATTTCACAATTTTTCTGCCACTTATAACTGTAGTAGCTACGGCGCAGGCAGTTATACTAACGGTCAGCCATGTACTACTACTGGTCACCAAGAAAGCCATCAAGGAAGTAGTACTTCATATCAGACTGTTACACAATCTGGTAATCTTCTCGAAAACACCGGAGAATCTTTATTTATAGGTCTTGCAATCGGTATATCTCTGATCGTTATTGCAATTATTCTATTGATAAATAAAAAGCGCCACTCCAAAAACAAGTAGCGCACTTATTTCATTATAAACGTCTATTACTGACGAGTGACTTTTACCATTGCGTCACGAATAACCGAACCGTTCAAAGTATAGCCAGCACGAAGCTCCTCGGCAATAACTTCCTTGTCACCATCCGTCGATTCGTCAAATTGAACAGCCTGATGAAATTCAGGATTAAATAAAGTTCCGGGCTTGGCGTCAATTTTCTCCAAACCAATCTCCTTTAACTGCTTATCAAGCTGCTTACTCAGACCAGCCACGCCCTTAACCCACGCATTATCTTGAAGTTCCTCTGGGACGTTAGCAACGGCTCGCTCAATTGTATCAATAACTGGCAACAATTTCATCACCGACTTAGTCTGGCCCAACTCGTGCGCTGATTGTTTTTCCGCCTCCACGCGCTTACGATAATTCTCAAAATCCGCTCGAGTTCGCTGCAAATCCGACGTCAGCTCAGCAACTTCTTTCTCTAAATCTTCAGCTTTTTTATTCTTCGTCATTTTTTCCTCCTTTTAAATGGCAAGACCGGATCACCACCAGCCGTAACAGGATCAAATACTAAAATGTAAATCGCTCCAATAATAAATATTATTATTGAAATTATTACAATCAGCCACGCCGGCAAACCACTTAATAGTCCACCAATCCATTCAGCCACTATAATACCTCCTCTAGCATCGCGCCCGTACGACGCACCAGCTCCATCGTTCGACGATAATTTTGTCGCGTCGGACCAATCACACCGATGTAATTATCGCCACCAGACGATGACTTAAATTTACTTATAATCAACGTAGCTCCACTGCTTTTACCGATTGGATTTTCGCTACCAATAAACACATTTAACGGCTCATCCGGCGCCGCTTCACGCAGCCACGGTTCGATATTGTCAATCAATTTAGCAACCGCCTGAACGTGATCACCGTCACCAAACTCTGGCTGACTGAACAACTGAGTCATTCCGTTCATATACAAACTCGAGCCAAATGACGCAAAACCAAAATTGCCAGTCATTTCCACCAAACCATCAACTGCTCGACGAATCGCTTTGTCTGAAGTATCAACATTTGAATTGACATGCGCCTCAATCGCCTTCGTGCTGCTATCAATACCGCTCGGCAATTCCGTCATTTGCGCCGCCGTGATTCCATTGACATAAAAACGATATCCCTTGTCCGTCGGAATTCGACCCGCGCTCGTGTGGGGCGCCTCAATAAATCTCATCTCCTCAAGTTTTGCCATTTCACTGCGAATCGTGGCGCTACTCACGCCAAATAGTTTGGCTAGCGTTACGCTACCAACTGGCGCCGCAATTTCAGCGTATTGCTCGATAATCGCGACAAGGATTGCTTGTTGACGTTCGGTCATAGTTAAATTATATCGCAAATCTAGCACTCATACAAGCAGAGTGCCAAGCCTTATCGTCTTTCCGTAAAGTAGCGCGCTGCATCCGAAGAGAACAACATCATGATCATAATATGCACGCCAATTGAGATCAAAAGCAACATAATCGACGCATTAATTCGCCCAATTGTCACGGATAGAGATTCGGTGACAATAGCCAATGTCGCCACAGAAAGTAGTGAGATTCGCGCCCGACTACTTCCTCGAAGTAACATCCCAACCAACACGATTTCCGCCACGACCAACAATACATTAAAACCAGCCATCATTGACAACATAGCATTCGCGGCATTTATATCGATTCCATCAATATTCGCAACCTGCACTAAAGTTGTCGGCCAGCTAGAAAAGTCCACCAACATTTGCCCAATTGTAAATAGAGACGCCAAAATCATTAGCCCACTGCCAATTAAAATCTGCGGTGGTCGGCGACCCCAAAGCTCTTCCAATAAAGTTTCGTGATTTCGCGGATGACGATCATAAATTGTGCCGTCCATAATCACCCCGAGCCGCGTTGAAGCCGTGACATTATCGTCAGTCTTTATCCGACCGACTTCCAAAATCGGCAAATCGCCATCAGTGCGAATAGCATCTCCGAAACCGTTGCGCGAATGATAGCCTGTTGAAAAATCCTTTAATATCGTCACTCTAACATTTTTATTGTTACTTTTAACCGACTCAATAATATAATCTCGTTCAATATCAATATTCTCGTCAATTTTATGCGTGAACTGGAAAGTAAACAAAGAAAAGCCGACGCTCTTATCATACGTACCAGCCGCCAACCAATCAACTCGATGACCGCCAGGAAGAAGCCAGCCAGTTGGGCATCGCCAAAACCTAACATGATGACGACGCCTTGGATTGCCGTCAACTTCCTGCTGATAGGCAAAGTCTTGCCGCCTACCAAACAAAAATGCTGGCGACACTGGCGCATTTGGATAACTACGACCGCTCAGCACCGTAAGCACCATTTTCCAAGCTGACCTTGGAGTTATATCATCCGCTAGAACCCAGCCAGCCTCAGTCATTGCCTTATGAAGCTTTTCTTCCGAGCCGCGCACGCTCAAATTGACAGGGTCGCTTAATACTCCGTCCGCCGTTCGCGTCCTGCCGATAAAATAATTCGGTACGTACATATTGCTCAAAATTCGATGAAGCCTAGGCAACGCCAAATATGCCACAATTATCCACACAACAAAGAACAAGCCAACCAGCCACCAGCCGCCCGTCGCCCAACCTTCTCTAAGTACCAACCACGCCAACCAAAACGACGCCAAACCTGCAAAGATAAAGAAGGATTGGTCTAACAATGTAGTCAAGGTCTTCGAGGAACGATCTTGCCTGGCTGCTATTTTTTTTGGAGTTTTTACTGAACTCATAGATTAATTATATCATTGAGGAGATTTCGAGCCACCAAACGCGCCTCGTCATCCTGACGCTTAAACACGTCGCCGCGCAAAATAATTTCCTCGGTCACTCGAATTGCTCGCTCCAAATCGTCATTAATAATCACGTGATAATACGGAACTTCAAGCGCGTAAGCCAACTCTTTTATCGCCGAGCCGTGACGCTTTGGCCACTCCGCTTGAAAATCTTCTTCGGTTGCGTAACGCTTTTTTAATCGCTCAATCCAAGTTCGACTATTTGGCGGCACAATGAAAATTGCAATGCTATCTGGCGCCAGTCGCTCATATTCCTCCACGCCCTGAACGTCAATGTCGGTAATTGCCACGCTGTTCTGATCATGCGCTAATTTCAGCTCAGCCACCGATGTCCCATAAACCGTACCGTGAACAAACTTTGCCTCAATAAATTCATTATTTTTTAGCATATTTTCGGCAGTTTGCGAATCAATAAAATGATAGTCAATTCCATCATGCTCGGCGCATACGTTCTTTGTACGCGGCGCGCGCGTAGTGTGAGAAACAATATCGCGAAACTCTGTAGACTTCAATAATTGTTTTTTTATCGTGTCTTTGCCCGCACCAGAAATTCCCGCAAGCAGCGCAATTTTCGTACTTTTGACCAACTCAATTGTCGACTCGGTTGGCTGATAATTTGTAATAAGGTCTTCAATACTTGGCATAATATTTACCTATAATAACTCATCAAGTACAGATTGCCAATTGGGAAATTCAGAACTTCCAAAACGAATAAGCCGACCAGAAAACTCGCCCGCGCCATTCGCCGTCCGATCGTCAATCAAAATATCGCCTCGACTCAAATTCTTTGCTGACGAAAAAATAACCTTACGAAAGAAAACATTATCCGAACCTTCGCCGCCAAAATACTTTTTCACCCACGCCAACTTATCACCCAAAGCCGTCGGATTTTCCCACGGAGAAGAAGATAAAATATATAAATCATATTTGTCTTTCAGGGCGTAAACCGCCTCGATAGCTCCAGGCACTGGATCCATCAAAGAAAAAATTCCTGGAACATTATCGTGCTGACCATCAAACTCATCAATCAACTCAGGCGATATCTTCGTTAAAGCAGATTTGAAATCCGCCAAAACGCCATCCATATCAATATAAACAATAGGTTTTTTCATAGTTAATCCCTTTTCAACATTACCATAAATGCTTCGCTCGGTATGTCGACTTTACCAAAGCGTTTCATTCGTTTTTTACCGCGCGCTTGCTTGGCGAGAAGCTTCTTTTTACGACTGACATCGCCACCGTAAAGATAGCCCGTAACATCTTTTCGATAAGCGCCGATATTTTCCCTGGCAATAAATTTACCGCCAATTGCCGCTTGCAATGAAACCTCAAAACTCTGACGCGGCACAACTTCCTTCAATTTCTTAACAATCTCACGCCCCAAATGCTGCGATTCCGACCGATGACACATCACGCTCAGCGAATCAACCATTTCACCTGCCACATAAAAATCGACGCGCACCAAATCTTCCACCTGATAATCCGCCAACTCATAATTAAACGAACCGTAGCCGCTGGTAATAGATTTCAATTGGTCATAAAAATCCGTCAACAAATTGGCAAGTGGCGCCGCAAATGAAATCAGCGCCCGCTCGTCGATGTAGCTCAGGTTTTTCTGGCGACCACGCTTACTCACAATCAACTGAATCACCGCACCAATGTAGTCCTGCGGCACGACAATTTCACCGTCAATCCACGGCTCACGAATCTCTTTTATCTGCGCTGGGTCAGGCAATTCACTAGCAGACTTGATATCCAACTCCTCGCCATTCGTCAAACTAACTTGATAATCGGTACTCGGATTGGTCACAATTAAATCCAAATTATATTCACGCTCCAATCGCTCGCGAATAATGTCCATATGTAGCAATCCCAAAAAACCGATTCGCACGCCATAGCCCAGCACTGGCGAATTCTCCGGCTCGAATTGCAGCGCTGAATCGCTCAGGCTCAACTTTTCAATTGCCTCTTTCAAATCGTTATAGTCTTCGTTGGACACCGGGAAAAACCCCGCATAAACAAACGGCTTAACTTCTTTATAACCTGGAAGTGGTTGGACGGTAATTTTTTCAGTCATAACTATGTATTATTATATCAGCTCAGCTTTCTCGTATAAATGCACAGCAAATCGCTCCTTGCATGCCTACTTATTCTCAGCAAATTATTCCTTACACACTGAGATCTAACCTATAACTGCTCAAAAATCTTATGAGCTTGATTCTTGCCAATAATCTGAACCAGTTCAGCGTAACTCATCCACCGACCGCGCTTAGCTTTGTCGCGACGATAGTCCTTCTCGTCAGTAATATCACCCTTAACTATCACATCAACGTTACGCCAAGCGACCCAAGGTATGTCATCGCTCAAAAAGCTATAATCTAAATGAACATAATTTTCGTTGATCAGTTTATAGTCTGACGATGAAAATCCGCGCGCATACAACTCGCGGAGAATAACGTCTGCTAGCTCGGCAAAACTGTCAACCGTAACACACAAAAAGTCATCGTATTCCTCACCAAGTTCGTATGATCGTCCATTCATAAAAATACTATACGAATCATCGTCGACAATTTTCTCATCTAACCACACACAGCGGTCGCATGTTATCGGAATTATGCGACATCTGATCTTCTCTGTAAAGTTTTTGAAATTACTCATAATTGCCAACAACAGATATATCAATACCTATTTCGTGCATTTTATTACATCTGCACCTTTCAGTATTAGTATATATTATTTCCACTGTCGCGTGCTATTGATCTTATGCTTCTCAAAATACACTTCCGCCAAATTGACGTCAAACCGATTTGCCAATTCCATCAAATAGTTCAGCACGTCCGCGAACTCCTCGCGCAGATTATCATGGTTATCAGGTCTTTTTTCTCCCTTAAATCCTGTCTCTTTGCGAATCGCCTTCGCCAGCTCGCCAACTTCCTCGGCTAACAATAAGAATACTTCAGTGACAG